>JALTMC010000791.1:0-473 GCA_027005175.1 Myxococcales bacterium | reverse complement strand
GCCAACAGAGACCTTGTTACTCTGGACCTGAAGGAACGAAAGACAAAGGGCTTTGTCGTGATGGGGTCTCTATTTGTCGCTCTGATGGTACTTGGAGTTCTTGTCATGAACAAGTTTATCCAGGATCTGAGATCTGTGACAACCTGGACAACGATTGTGATGGTGAGGTTGATGAAAGCTTTCCCCAAAAAGGTAAACCTTGTTTTGTGGGAAAAGGTACCTGCAAAAGAACCGGGGTGATACAATGCAGTACCAGTGGACATTCGACTCTTTGTCGTGGAACACCCGGTCCTGTTGCAAAAGAAATCTGTGACAACCTGGACAATGATTGTGACGGTAAGGTTGATGAGGGCTTTCCTCAAAAAGGTAAACCTTGTTTTGTGGGAAAAGGTACCTGCAAAAGGAGCGGAGTGATGCAGTGTGCTGGAAAAGGTTTGTCATCCAACCCAGGTACGAAGCTCTTTGACAACCAA
>JALTMC010000790.1 GCA_027005175.1 Myxococcales bacterium | reverse complement strand
GCTTGCAGTTCGACACTCAATCCATCCACTCGGTGTGGAGTGCACAAACCGAAAGTGACCAAAGTTTGATAGAAGGTAGTTCTTCGCTCCACATAATCATACTTTTTATCATTGCCCCAGATCTTCGGGCCTCTGGGATGATGCAAAAAAGTCCAGTCAAGCCAAAGCACTCTCTTGCCTCTGGAACGAGTCTGTATGTCGATGTTGTTCCAATGCAATCGGGTTAGATTCTCATGCTCCCAAGCTCCCTCAAAGACAGCTTCATGCATCGCTCGGCGGGAGCGTGGTTGACCTTCAGGCCAGTGCTGAAGTTGATGAATAGCCTGGAGTGTCTTGTTGGGAGAAGTCAACAATCCTGTGAGATAGCGAGCTACATGTTCAAAGCCTGCCTCCCGCACAAAAGCTGAACGGTAGGGTTTGAGAGATTCTTGGATAGTTGATGGTATTTCGAGAATCGGAATCATGTCTCACCTCCTACTCCTTCATCTTACCATTTCTCCACGCAACCTTCCAAGCCGTGAACTGGGAGTGAAATGGAGGCTCCCGTAAGAGCAATGGTTTTATTCATCTACGCGGGGAAACATCACCTTCCAGCAAGTTTGAATAAGAAATAGGACAGAGAAGTGATGATCAGTTTGGCCGCCCCGAACAGGTCAAGACAAACATCAAAAAGGAGTCGAGTGATGCGAGCCAGAGACCCGCCTGGTAAGACAACACAAAAGTATAGTGCTCGTCGTGTGAAAAAGTAGGATCAGTTTGGCCGCCCCCAAATAGGATCAGTTGGGCCGGTCCTTGACAACCATTTCTGCGGTAGGTACAACTGTAGGACTTAGCGGAGCGGGGATCACTTCTGGGTTGGCAGCAATCGGTGGCACTGTCGGAGGAGGTATGGCTGCTGGAACAGCTATTGCTGTAGCAGCACCTGCTGTTGCTGCTGCTGTTGGTTATGGAGTCTACAAAGCATGGCAGTGGCTCTCAAGTTAAGGAGTAGAATAGATGTTTGCAGATACACTTGAATCTACCGAAAAGCGGGCACTACTGAGGCTTATGGCCTTTCTTACTGTTGTCGATGGGAAAATCACACAGGAAGAGATTACTTATCTACACCAGATCTCCACCTATATGGAAGCCTCAGCAGAGGGACTCTTTGAAGAGATTGCAGGTAAAACGATAGAGGATCTTTGCAGTACTTTTGAGCGTTCACAGGCAAAGACCATCGCACTCATAGAGTTGATCAATATTGCTTATGCAGATGGTGATTATTCTGAACCTGAGCGTGTCGGGGTCAGAAAGATTGCAGACCTTCTGGGTACAAATGAGAGAGAAGTTGAAAAGCTTGAGCGATGGGTGGAACAGGGGCTGGAGTGGAAAGTGGCAGGAAAGCGTTTAGTAGGGATTGCTTCATAGACGAAAGCAGTACCGCTTGTTGATATGTGTTTTTTGCGAGAATGCCACAATGAAAATGGCGATGAAGAGCGATTATATGGGTGCATTCTTATTTCACGAAAGGAGAACTCTATGGGAACCCTGAATGAAGATCTTCAAAAGTACTCGGATGAACTTTTTACAAAAGGTGATTTAAAAGCAGGTCTCAAGCTTGTTGGCGAGATCTCAGGGGCTATAGCTATCGGCGGCTTGGCATTAACAGTAATGACCAGTTGGCTCCCTGCTATAGGTATCACTGTTGGTGCTGGGACCATCGCAAAGGTTACTTATGAAGTGGCGAAGGGATATGCCGCAATGCCTTCAGATGAGCGAAAAGAAATACGAGCTGCAATCAGTTGGCTTAAGGGTGGATTTAATTTAGGAGATCGCTTGATCGATTGAGTTTCTTTCTAAATATACCGCTAAGATTGTTCTTGATGTTGCGTAAGCCTTACGCACTAGTCTGTCAGCATGGATGTTTCATGCTGTAGAGTCTCGTGGTGTATATTTTTTTGTGCTTTCTTCCGACCTTTATGTTTGTTAGGATCGACAACTCAACAAGATTTACATGCCGCTAATCCAATATACGGTAGAGTTGGCGGACCAATGAACCACATGTAAAAGTTGTTGAATCAACGGTCCTATTAAGGTAGAGAGTTCTCCACGATCAAGAATGTAGAATGTAGGGTTGCCTGGGTGGTCAACTTTCTTTTGAGCAGATACTTGTATCTTCGATTATACGATTTAGCACCACTATGGCAAGCATATATAATCAGGAATTACAAATGAAAAACACTAGCTTGGTTCACGTAGACACTGAGGGAGTCGATGCAAAGTTACTCGAAGTAGCTCAAGCCATCCAATTATACAAACAGAAAATGCAAGACCTTCAAAAAGAGGGAGATGAATATCTTGAGAGTGCAGCTAATATTGGACAGAATGTGGGGGGAGCGGTTTCTGCATTTGGAGGTGGTGGGATTGAGTCTGTTGGCATTGGTCTGGCTGTGGGGGCTGTCACGGCGGGAGTAGGTTGGGTTTCTCAACAAGTCAAAAGTTGGGACTTCGACAGAAGAAGAAAAAAGTTTGCGAAGTCAGTGTTAGATGATTTTCAACAAGTTGGATTTGTGCTTCAAAGCTCCGGTATAGCTCTCATGCAAATACTAGACCTAGATCTAGCGTAAAGAAAGTTGGAGGATGAGGAATTAAAGACGAAAACCCTCTGTTATAGGTGTGGTAATAAAATATAACACCTGTTTTTTGTATAACAAGAGGAGGGATTTCAAGTGAGCGTAAAGGTAGCACTACAGATAGCTAAACGAAAGAGCAGATTTAAGAGAAGATTCGCAA
>JALTMC010000789.1 GCA_027005175.1 Myxococcales bacterium | reverse complement strand
GGATCGTAGTAATAGTGATAGAAGGGGTCGTAGGAGACTCCTTCACGATAGCGGGCGGGGGTAGGGCGGTAGCGAGAGTGCTCTCCTCCGTCAAAGCGGAGGTTGCGCATACGTCCCATTTGTTTGGCGTCGGGGCGGGTGAGTTGGATCTCACTTGGCGAGGCTGAGATATTGCGGGCACCGGGGAGGGTGCTGCGCAACGCCATGACCAGCCGCTCGGTAATGTCATCGAGGATCTCGCGAGGTCTGTCAAAGTTGTCTGTGTCGGATACAAACTCACGGATGCGGCTGCGATAGCGATTGGCTGGCTCATCATCCTGATGGCGCAGCTCTTCCAAACGACCTGAGAGGGTAATCACCAACTCCTCGTCACCCAACATCACTTGAGGCTTGAGGGCGATGTCAATGATAACGTGCATCCCTTGCTCGCGATGTGTGAAGGCGAGATGCATCTCACGAAATCGACGATTCAATGCACCTGACTTTTTGGCAACGTGATGCATCGCTGCGAGATCGTCAGGTACATCCTGTGTGTCAAGGAAGACGGTTCGGTTGTCTACCATCAACGATATCACATTGGTCATTCCGGCAGATGCAAAGGCTGTGACGATTCCCTCCAACACTGCATAAGCAGAGATAGTCATGACCTCTCTACCTGTTCGCAGATCGGGCCTTGCGCCAAACAAAGATGTAAACCACTCTCCTACTGATTTCTCACGTATTGTTTCTCGACTGGGTAAATCGATTCGGATCTTGGATTGAAACATAAGCTCTCCTCCAGGGACGGTAAAAGTAGGTATTCTATGTAGATTGGCATCACAAAGACTAGCATGAGCCATCATAACCCATTGTCGTGTGAATCCCCTTCCCGGCTGTGGGTCCGGTAATCTCTACAGGGACGTTCATTTGCCCTGAATGGGCGGGGGTTGCCTCTTTGATTTTATTTGCACACAACATACTCTGTGGGTCAAGGCACATCCTTTCTTTGGCTTCGATTGGCTCGGGAGTGTTTCAACGATGAAACATCTTCGATCGCTTTGCTGAAACAATTTTGACTTCGACTGCGTTTTTATCACGACTCCCTGGCCTCCTTTTGCCGGGCTTTCTTCTCTTTGTCATGAACTTGTCTCTCCCATCTCACGGTCTATATGCGCTCTCCCTCTTTTTTTGAACTGGGGCACGACCGTGTGGGATAGAGTTCCTTGGTATTCTGGTATGGGATCTGCAAGGCTCTGGTTTAGATTCATTTGTGAGATTTTTATCATGAGATAGATCGGGAGTATACCGATGGCGCATCAGAAGATAGAGATGGAGCCTGTGCCTCAGGCGGAGAAGAGCGAGTCATCAGAGGTGCAGAAGAAGGCGAGTGGAGAGGGGAAAAACTACGGTTTTGTGATTAACAACCGGACTTGTATTGGTTGTCATGCTTGTTCTACGGCTTGCAAAAGTGAGAATGAAGTACCGTTGGGAGTTTATCGTACTTGGGTGAAATACACGGAGGCGGGGGTCTTTCCTCAAAGCCGTCGTCAATTTCAGGTGAATCGGTGTAATCACTGTTCGAATCCTCCCTGTGTGCGAATCTGTCCTGTCACCGCGATGTATCAACGCGACGATGGGATTGTTGAGTTCGACTCCTCTGTGTGTATTGGCTGCAAAGCTTGCATGCAAGCCTGTCCCTACGATGCGATTCATATCGATCCAAACTCTGGAACAGCGTCCAAGTGTCATTACTGTTCTCATCGTGTGGATATCGGCTTGGAGCCTGCGTGTGTAGTGGTTTGTCCCACTCACTCCATCATCGCGGGTGATATGAATGATCCAGATTCTGAGATCAATCGTGTGTTGTCCAAGGAGCAGGTCACGGTTCGCAAGCCATCGCAAGGTACAGCACCCAAGCTTTTTTATGTTGAAGGTGCGGATGCTACGATGCATCCGACTGCTACGGTACGTGAGCCTGAGACCTTCCTATGGGCGGATGTGCAGCGTATTGTGGGGAATGATGCAGATCGGGCTTTGGGTCATGCTCCCACAAGCACTACGAGCTTGCGAACATCAAACTCTGGCACGCCTTTGCGTTCTCCTCAAGCTCAGGGTCTTCCCAACGCCGGTCCGATTCAAGCGGGTCGGACAAGTGTCGCCGAGCACATGGTTCAGGTCGCTTACAATGCACAACATAAAGTCCCGTGGCACTGGCCTGTACCGGCTTATTTGGTGACCAAGGGGATCGCCAGTGGTCTGTTTATGATTTTGGCCACAGCCTGGCTGTTTGGGTTGGCTACCTTCGACACAACCACTGCTGTTGTTGGTGGTTTGGTGAGTCTGGTCTTTGTTGGCCTGACCACCGTCTTTTTGGTGGTTGACCTGGATCGGCCCGAGCGTTTTCTCTATATCCTACTGCGTCCACAGTGGAAAAGCTGGCTGACTCGCGGTGCTGTGTTGTTGATTGGATTTTCCAACATTGCCGGTGTCTGGTGGGCCTTAGAGACGGCCGCTTACTTCTCATGGATCGACGCCTCTTGGGCGGTCATGTTTCGGCCTTATGGTCTGGCTCTCGGAGGCGTGTTTGCTTTTGGGGCAGCGATCTACACAGCCTTTCTCTTTGGGCAAGCGGAAGGTCGCGACTTGTGGCAGAGTAGCTTGTTGCCCGTCCATCTTATCGTACAAGCTGTCATGATGGGTGGAGCAGCCTTGTTGCTTTTGCATGCATTTTTGGCTTTGCCAGCCGCTTTGTACCATGTGGCTTGGGCTGCCTTTGTGGGGGCCCTGCTCTTGGA
>JALTMC010000788.1:821-2786 GCA_027005175.1 Myxococcales bacterium | reverse complement strand
ATCACTTTGTAACCAGTCCTCATCACACTTCCATCCAACACAAAGAAAACAAAAACCACCTACGATTCACATCCATAGAGCCTCTGATGCATGACAACGCCCTCGGCCTTAGCAAGATACATGCCACAAAAAAAGCAATGCTCCAATATTCGTGGGGCTGAAGTTTCCAACAAACCCACAATGTGCCGAACCTCCTTAGTGAAACGGAGCACTCCTGCTCCATTTGGAGGACCGTTACGGCACTTCAGGACCCTAAGAAACCAGTCTCGTCGAATCTCCAAGGCCAAACCGTTCACAACCTGCTCAAAAAAAGACACAGTATGTTTCTGAAAGTCGTACTACTCCCCTCCTGACAAATGTGTATAATGTAGCGGCGAACACGGGAACCTGACAGTCGGCAAAAGAAATGAACGCAGCAAAATAAAGAGCCATCCATCATACATCGTCCCAACGTCCTGACGTTCTATTTTACAGAACTCGACCCATTCACAGAGCAACGAGGTTTCTTATGATAGTAGACAGCCTTCTTTATGGAATTATTCTTCCCATCCTTACAAGTGTTCTGGTGTTCGGTCTCTTTTTATTTTTATTGTTACGACAAGACACTGTAACAACAACAGAGTCTTCCTCTGTTCATCCCATGGCATGGGCAGGTGCCCTTGCTTTGGGAGCAAGCTATGCTGTCGGAAATATCGGCCTTTTGGGATGGCCAACATTCCCTGCAATCGAAGCAAGCCAGTGGTTATTCTGGTTTCTTCCAGCCGCGTTGTTGCTGGCATTGCTGGATTCTGTTTGGCGTATCCCAAGAACTGCTTTATGGGTGGGTCGTACAGTCATGTTGGGTGGGATGTTATGGATGATGTTTCGCTCTCAGGTTGAGAATGAAGTTTGGACCTCCAACAAGTTGGTGTTCTATGTCGCCATGATGACGACTGTGGGTCTCATGCTTTGGGCAGTCTGGGAACAAATCGCAAAACAATTCTCGGACACTCACTTGGGATGGCTGATGATGATATTTTCCATCGCCACGAGCATGTCCCTGGCTCTCTCCAACACAGCCAAGCTTGCACAGCTCTGTGGAGTCATGGTCTCTGGCCTGGGTGTTTGGTGGGTCCTCTCCTGGTTGAGTCAAGTGAAAGGCACAACCTCCTCTTTCGCAAGAGGCATTCTTCCTGTCTATATACTCCTCTTTGTTGGTCTCGGATTTACCGGATACTTCTATGCAGACCTCAGCAACATGACAGCAGGATTACTCGCAACATCCGTTGTATTACTCTGGCTGGTACCCAAGTGGGTCAAGCCACAAAAGAACTGGCAACAGCTCCTCCTATACAGCATCATTGTCCTGACCCCTGTCGGTATCGCCCTCGCAACTCTAGCAATCAAAGAAATGCAAAAACCAAAAAATCCATACCAAGGGATGCTGTCTATCATAGGTCTAGGCTGAAGGCTCCCGTTATTGAGGTAGAATAGGCTGTGTCTGAAACTCTAACGCAAGGAATATCGGCGATGACCAAGAGCCTGCCGACTCTACGAGTCCGTCGTCAGGAGGAACGTCAAAAGAAATCCTAGTGCTTAGACATCGCTAAAATCTTCCATATTGTCGCGCGGAAAAGATGTTACGGGCCTGAAGAGCTTCGCTTTTGCCGAAGGCAACCCTTTACTTCTTTGAGCACGACAATAGAATCGATTGCTCTGGGGAAAGTATGCTTTGTCATAACCACTTTTGCCGCCCCGAGCGTGAGCAGTGAGGGCGGTCTATGACACCTAGACTTTGGACTGGTGAGACTTGACTCTTTTGAGCCGCACTCACCAGATAACATTCATCAATTTCGACAATTCCTCCTTTCCCAAGATGCTGGATTGATCTTGGCACGACCAGCGATTTGTTGGAATGCCGTTATCGCTTTATCAGTAGCTTGAATTGAAGCTCAACGCCTTTCTTGAAAATTGGATGTTCTTGCA
>JALTMC010000788.1:0-811 GCA_027005175.1 Myxococcales bacterium | reverse complement strand
GCAGTTTTAGATATGGATTCAACATAGTTACCCAAATATTCGAGATTCTGAGGGTTATCTTTTATTAACCTCAAAAGAAGATCTGTTGACCGACTCTGAATGACTGTTCCTGTTTCATAACGGGCCAAGGTTTTAGGTGCCATTCCAAGAAGCTTTGATAGCTGTTCTTGTGATAAGTTATTTGAAGAGCGTATTTCTTTCAACTCCACTGAAGTTAATAAACCTTCATTTGCACGACGTAAATCTGCAAAAGCTCTATCCAATTTCTTCTCGGACGGCTTTGAATAGAAGCCTTCACCACAAAGATTACAAGTATATGTCTCTAGCTCAGTGACAGTAATAGAATCATCATTATATGTTAGTTCTACATTTTCAAGAGTTAGATCAAAAGTACCCTTTTGACAAATAGGACATTGTTCTCCAAGGTCTAGTTTCATTTTACCACTCCTCATCTTGTTTGAAAGAAATGATGATCGTCTCTTCGTCTACCACTTGAAGTTTGATGTAGAGCTTTTGCTCATTCCATAGTTTCTTGTAGACATCCTGCCATAACTTATGATTATAGTGGCAAGTCATAGATTTATGTAAGTCTGCTGGTGCCAAAGATTGAAGAATATCCAGTGCTACATTTAGAGTGATACCCAACTCCCTCAAAATCGTTACTTTTGAAGTTCTTGTAAAGTGATAATCCTCTCGCTCGATATACCTCTTCACCAAATCAAGTGGATAGTGAGCTACATGTTTTTCCATCCAATATCCTGTCGTAGCAATAACAAATTGAACAAATAGATAGAAATCTACAAGTGCGCAG
>JALTMC010000787.1 GCA_027005175.1 Myxococcales bacterium | reverse complement strand
TCTGTTTAATGGAGTTTGGGAGGAACGCTCCCGTCAGATACTACAGGTTGGCTGACCGACTCAGCGAAACCGCACCCCATTTGGACCTCCAGACTTGATTATTGTAGTCTTGTAAAGAGACAAAAGCAATTGGGTTGAGGAATGGATTACCGATTTGCTTTGGATTGGGCTTATCTTGCTGAGGCCCTTGCTGTAACAGAAGTTCAACCAGACAGAGTAACGACTGAGCCCAACACTGCGGTAGTTGTCGCTGCAATGGCTCCTGTGCCACCTGTTGCGGCAGCAAGTCCAGAAGCTACGGCTCTGTTAGGTTTCCGTTTTATGACCCTCTGTTAAAAAATTGCTTCCCAGGCTACCCGATAAACGATTAACATCTGACATCGTTGTGTGATGTGCAAGCGAGAGGTTGGTAGGATCGTTGTTTCAAAAATATTCGTGTTTGGATTGCCAAGGCTTTTCTGCCGTATGCTTTTTGCGTTATCCACATGCGGAACTTGTTATATTGACGAGCCTAGTAAAGTCCCTTGGGTGTGGTCTGGATGGATCGAGTCGAGATTGGGTTGATGATACGTTACTTTTTTGGATGTCTTTTTCTTGTCATCTTGTTTGTGTTTTCGTCTTGTTCGACGGAGCCGATCAAGCCCTCCGATGAGCGGGTTCTTTCTGCAGATTTGTGTTCTGAGGATACGTTCTGTCAAAAACAAGATCCAAAAAGCCTTTGTCTCGACGGAGGGTGTCAGTGTAAGGAGCCGATGTTGGCCTGTCCTCTCGGATGCTCTTGGTCTTCTGGGCAGAGTTCTTGTGGTTGTATCGATCGCAAGAGAGACCCGAAACATTGTGGTTCTTGTGGCAACACTTGTGAGAGTGGGACCTGTTGTGATGGGCGATGTTGTGCGGCTGATACTGTGTGTTGTGGTAGTGCCTGCTGCTTGGTCGGACAGACTTGTTGCAATGGACAATGTGCCGACACCAAGAAAGACATTCGACATTGTGGGACTTGCGGTACTTCATGCAAGACTGGAGAGGTCTGCTGCGGTGGCAAGTGTGTGAATATACAAACCGATCTACAGCATTGCGGCGCATGTGGCCAGGTCTGTCCTACATCGAGCTGTTGTCAGGGTCAGTGCTGTCCTGGTGGACGTCTTTGTTGTGGGGATACTTGTGTCGATACAAAGTACACAACAAAGCACTGCGGCGCTTGTGGTCAATCGTGTGCCAACGGTGAGATCTGTTGTGATGGAAAGTGTTTGAATCCCAATCTCGAACAACATTGTGGTGCATGTGGTAATCGCTGCAGTGGATTGGTCCCATCGCAAACCAAAATACAGCTCTTGCGTGCAGGAACAGTCTCTCCTTTGAAGTTTCAATTTGACAAGCTTCCCAAAGCCCTGTCTACGGATGAAGTGACTGTTCGCGTCGAGATCTTTGGTGACTTTGGCAATGCGGAGAGATACGCTGATGTTATCATCGCAGGGATCCCCCAACAACGAATACAGGGCGGAGAGCCTACTTGTAACTGGGCTCGTACACCCCGTCATACCGGTCGATATCGTATTGACTCCTCCCGTTTGTTGGGAGGGCGACTTGCTGTCGAAGTTCATCTGTCATCCAAAGTGGAGGTTGATGCATGTGTCTCTTTGCAGTCTCGGGTGATCGTCTCGTTGTCTTATGGTGGACGTGTATGTTGCAATCAACGTTGTGTACAAAAAAAACGGGACCCCCAACACTGTGGAGCCTGTGGTGCTGCTTGTGCAAAAGACACTGTGTGTTGTGGAGGGAGGTGTTGTGAAGCAGGAGAGTCCTGCTCGGAAGGAGAGTGCAGCCGAGTCGTCGCAGGGGTCGGGTACTGGGTACACCATCTGGCATTTCACCCAACGCAGCCGCTCCTTGCTGCCGCAACATCCGATGGTTTGGAACTGTGGAATAGGAATACCCAAACTCGCTTGTATCAAGTGTACAAAAAATCGGGTGTGAACACCTGGGGGGTCGCTTTTCACCCCAAAGGGCACTTTCTCGCGACAGCCTCCACAGATGGTGTGGTTCAGCTTTGGGATACAGCGACTGGAAAGTCTCGAAAGATACTTTTTCGCTATCCAAAGACTGCTGGATTTGTAGCATTTAGCCCGGATGGAACAAGGCTTGTGTCTTCGTCTTTGGATGGCAGAATGCATATGTGGGATGTGGCATCAGAGAAACAACTCTGGACATATACGTTTGGTGGGACAGGCATTCGGACCCTCGTCTTTGAGCCCAAAGGCAAGTTTCTTCTTGTACAAGCTAGCAATGCTTATGTGTTGGTGATGGATCTCAATGGCAAGCTACTTAAAGCGATCAATATGGGGCGCTTTTCATCCTCGAATATTGAGTCTTTGGCCATTCACCCCAACGGCAGATGGATGGCTGTTGGGATGCGCTCCAGAGAGATCCATATCTTGGAACTCTCCAATTATACTCCCGTCAAAGTTCTAGCGAATCCAGGTATTCCAAACAAGCTATCCTTTCATACGGGTGGTAAGCTTCTCGCTGTTGCGTCCAGTGACAAAACAATATGGATATGGGATATCAACAAAACAAAGCTACACAAGTCTTTGTTTGGTCACAAAACCTCTGTTACCAGCGCAACATTCCATCCTTCGGCTCTACTCTTGGCCACGGGTGCAGCGACAGATCGAGAATTTCGCTTGTGGAGAATTCTACCCGCAAAGTAGGTAGGAGCTTTGTATTGTATTTGGAAGGATGATTGTTAGGAGTGGCGACCAACTAAGTTGAACCAATATCACAGGGAAAAG
>JALTMC010000786.1 GCA_027005175.1 Myxococcales bacterium | reverse complement strand
ACCAAAAGGCCCTTCTCAAGAAAATAGCGACATTTCCAAAACTGGATAGAGTCCTCAAAGGATGGCTTTGTGCAGGAATTATGGATGGTGGAACTTTGTACCCCACGGAAAGAGGGACACCCCAAGGAGGAGTCGTTTCGCCTTTACTCATGAATATTGCGTTGCACGGGCTAGAAACAGCTATCACATCCGCATTTCCCCAAACAAAAACAAGAGGTAAGAAAAGGATGAGTTGGCGGGTAAAGATCGTTCGCTATGCCGATGATCTTGTGATGATGCACCATGATCTCGAAGCAGTAAAGGAGGCGAAGGAGATAGCCGAAAGTTGGTTAGAAGGTATCGGTCTGGAACTTAGTGTTGAGAAAACGAGAACCACACATACTCTTCATGAGTACGAAGGAAATGTAGGATTCAATTTTCTTGGATTTGAGGTCAGGCAATACCACGCAAAGCGTAAACAAGGTTTCAAAACCATCATTAAGCCGAGTAAAGAATCAGTGCTTTTGCACTGGCAAAAGATCCGAGAAATGTTTGCTGGAAACAAGCAAGCGACACAGCAAGAACTGATACAACAACTCAATCCTGTCGTAAGGGGTTGGGCCAACTATCACTCCTCTGGAGTAGCTTCAAAGGTCTTTTCAAAGCTCGACTATCTGATGTGGGGGAAACTGAGAAGCTGGGCAAAGAGAAAACACCCGAAAACAGGATGGCATAAGACGATAAGCAAATACTGGAGGAATGGATGGAGATTCAAAACAGAAGCAGGTTTTGAACTTCAGCGATACTCTGGAACAGCTATCGTACGCCATATCAAAGTGCAGGGAACTCGAAGTCCATACGATGGAGACTTTGTATACTGGGGTAAACGAATGGGGAGAGATCCATTACTTCCCAATTGGAAAGCCCGATTACTGAAAGCACAGAAAGGAAGATGCGTTTGGTGCGGACTGAACTTCAAACATGGAGACATCGTAGAGGGCGACCATATAACCCCAATAAGTCAAGGAGGAAAGCGAAGACACAGCAACCTCCAATTACTCCATGGACATTGCCACGACGAAAAAACAGCAAGGATCGACAACAAGAGAGGTGCTGATGACAACAGCTAAACAGTCGAGGAGCTGCGTGATGTGAAAGTATCATGCGCAGTTCTGAAGGAGAGTTGGGGGGGAGCGATCCCCCCCTTCGACTCTAACTTGGCACTGAAAGGTGCTGACCTTACCCGGCCCGCATTCATGCTTTTCGAATGCAGTTGGGTCCATTTGGAGTTTACATTTCTGGCAAATAGATTTGTTGTAATTTGCTGTGTTCAGCAATCCGTTCAAAATGTCTATCAACATGGTACAATTCCGCTTCTGATTCGATTGCAGATGCAGCAATAATCAAATCTGTAGAGGGAACAGTTATTCCATTTCTACGGAGAGCAAACCCTATTTGTGATGCAGTATCAAAGACTGACTTATCTAGTTCTAGCCAATGAAAGGCACCTAAATCTGATGCCAGCATCTTGTATTCTTTTTTGCTGTGTGCAAATGCCAGTAACTCTGTCTGAATGATTCCATTTATAGCTACCATATCAGCAGCGATTACTTGAGCTACAAGCCGTTGAATATCAGGGGCTCCCTTTGGTCTATAGAAGTCTATAAATGCAGATGTATCAACCAATATCATTCTTCATCCCTATGCGCTTGTAGAGATTCATGGTCAAGATCTATCTTTACTTTTCCTTGATGTTCAAGAACATTCGCTAACTTCTTTCTACGTAAAAATTCTTGTAGAACAACTCGTATAGCTTCTGCTTTTGTAGAGACCCCTAAAATCTCTTTGGCTTCTTGGACAAGTTGCTCATCAACTGTGATTGTCATTCTGCCCATAACAATACCTCCTTTGTTAGTAATCCAATATGCACATTGATTTGGTGTATGTCAATACACCATATGTTTATAGGTATTGGTTCTTCTTCTATATATGGTTTGTGATTTATGCAAGTCCATGATATTGAAGGACTATGGTTTTATATGCCTCAAGGAGGTTAATCGAAATTCGGATCGGGTCGGGTCGCCAGGACGGTTGCCCGCCCCAGCGCCCACACCACCGGACGTACCGTTCGGTATCCGGCGGTCCTTGACAATAGCTGACTCAGCTTGATCGTTCGGGGGCATCTTATGTCCATAAGTCGCTATGTCCTTGGAACTAATTACATCTTGACATTGGTTTTGGGATGATCTATTCTTTTTATTTGAGTAGTGTCAAGTTGTTTCTGCGAAATGTCTCCTCTGCTCCATTGATTCTTTCCCAATATACCATTTTCCACCCCTCCAAAGATTCTCAACCGCAGCGTGCGGGCTCTGTCAAATGACATCTGCTATAATTACTCCACTTGAGAAAATCTGGGTACAACTTCAACTACCTATAACTATATGCACAACCTGTGTACATGCCAAGAGAACGGATACAATATTTTAATATTTCGGAGAAGTTATGAATTTTCGGTGTGTTTTGAGGAGAATATGGGTTTGTGATGGTCGGGTGGCAGAAGCTCATCCCATCCAAAGCTCAGGTCAGTAAGCCGACCACTCCTGTCCCAAAAAATGCATAAAAAGAGCTTCGGCGCGGTAGTAATATGAACTCAATCCATGGAATATTGGAATGTTCACCTACCATACAGACCCAACTCCTGAGGCTTGTATCTCTACTCTCCCTGAAGTTTGAGGGGCAACCTGTGAGCATTGTTTCGCGTTCTTCGAGACCGTTGCACACGAACAATTCTGTTTACCCATGCGTTGCCTATTGTG
>JALTMC010000785.1 GCA_027005175.1 Myxococcales bacterium | reverse complement strand
TATAGACACCAAAGACAAACTCCCACTAAATTAGATTAAGTCACTCCCTTCTGCTGGATATCTTGTACCTGTCGCGATCGATTGTCATCTCCATTACCCACAAACAAGGATCATTGGTGGTTTTGGAACGGACCTGCTTGATTGGCTTGACAGTCATGTATGGCCTGAAGAAAAAAGATTTTCTTTACAAGAATACGCTGCGAGTGTTGCCAAGCAATTTTTTCGAAGCCTGGTAAGTTCAGGTACAACTTCTGCGATGGCTTTCGGCTCTCAATTTAAAGTGGCGATGGATGAACTCTTCTCTCATGCATCAGAACTTGGCATGTCATTCTTCTCTGGATTGGTTGGACAAGACCGAGGAACGTTACCTGAGGTCGAGCAATCTCCAAAACAGTACCAAGAGATATCGCATGCTTTAATTAAAGCGTGGCACGGAAAGGATCGTCTTCGATACGTTGTCATGCCACGATTCAGTTTATCGTGTACTCCTTCTATGCTTGAGATATGCGGAGACATTTTAAAAAAGATCCCAACAACATATATGCAAACACACATCAACGAATCTGTATTTGAGATAAAATCTGTGATGGATTTATTTCCAGAACACAAAGATTACCTGGACACCTATGAAGCGTTCGGGTTACTTGGCCAACGAACATCTTTTGCTCACTCGATACACACAACTCCGGATGAGTTGACGAGGATGCATGAACATGGTTGCAGTGTCATCCATTGCCCAAGCAGTAATGGATTTTTGGGAAGTGGTGCTTTTCCATATGCCAAGCACAACAAACACCGAATCAATATCGGAGTTGGTACAGATGTTGGAGCTGGATTGTCTTTTTCCATGTGGAAAGAAATGGGTCATGCTCACTTGATGCAGATGCGTCTACCTATAGAAGAAAGATACTTATGGACCGGGACCAATATACTGAGAGCCATGACACGCGATGGTGCAACATTCATGGGAATGGAAGAAAGTTTCGGCAGTCTTGATGAAGGAAAATTTGCAGATCTTGCTCTGGTCCAGTCCCCTCCGGAAAATTATCTATCACAACAACAGATGTACAACCAGTCTCTTTCAACGGAGAATTTTTTGTTTCGCTTGGCAACAAGTCAGGAAGACAGTCTCATTGCACAGACCTGGATAGGAGGAAAGTCTGTTTATTGTCGCGAAGCAAAAGAACCCTATCATCCCGCAATTAGAGAGCCTGTTTTTTGATAACTCCTTTACTGGCTACATCTTCAGCGCAAGTAAAAATTCCTTTACTTGCTTGCGCTTGTGTTGCCGTCATTGTGATCATGCTATTATCTGAAGGGCACTGAAACATCAGCTCGAATCACCGACAAAATAAGGTTTTTGGTTCTACTGAGACAGAAGAGCAGAAAGTGACTGCGAGGGTGAAGGTGTTTTGGGGTTGCTTCTTCCTACCACTTTCGCCAACTCATCGGCTGGTTGCCCGACAAGGTGCTAGTTACAAAAAGGCACAGTTCAAACGCATTCGACCTCGAACATATCGCCTTGCCGTGCGGAGTATCAAATTCGTTGAGATGTGCACGAACGGGCATCGTCGGGCCCAACCAAGTCTGCTTTTATTTAGCTTGCTTTTTCCTACTCTAGCACTATACTTTACGGGGTGGAAGAAAGATCTATCTATCTCAAAAACAAATAATTGAGACTAACAAGCCCTCAGATAAGGCTTATATATGTGTAGGAGAAAAAAGAATGATAACCTTAACAGAACGTGCAGCTGATCGTGTTCGAACGATCCTTAAGAAAGAAGGCAAAGACCAGGATGATAGTTATGGACTGCGCGTCTATATTAAAGGTGGCGGTTGTGCGGGATTTCAATACTGCTTTGACCTTGAAAACGAACCAAAACCCAGCGACCAGATCCTTGATTGCTTTGGAGTCAAAGTCTTTCTAGACGCCAAAAGTGCTCTTCACCTGGTAGGAACGGAAATCGATTACCACGAAACCCTACTCTCTAGCGGGTTTCAAGTCAAAAATCCAAACGCAACTTCAACTTGCGGGTGTGGGATAAGCTTCAGTTAATCATCACCCTCTTTAAGTGATGGCAAGGGTTGTAGAAATGTGAGGCGCACCTTATGTGGGAGTTTTTTTGTGGAATGGTTGCTTAAGTTTACATAAGATACAATCAATCATACTTCTTTCTGTAAAACAGAGTCTGTGTGTTGTGAGTTATCCATAGAATGGGAACTCACAACACACAGACTCTGTTTTACGTCAAAGAGTTTCGTCTTTCCAGAAAAAGGGAGAGCGAGTACTCTCGAGGTAATGTGGGAGAGGAGAGGAAGAGGATGTCACTGGGATAGCGGCAGGATATTATCCTATAGCAGCAGCATAATTGGCGGCTACAGCATTCCAGTTGACCAAGTTCCACCAGTTGGAAACATAATCAGCTCGTGCAGGTCCATACTTTTTGTAGTATGCGTGTTCCCAGACATCAACACCTAAGATGGGGGTATCACCTTGCATATAGGGAGAGTCTTGGTTGGCAGTACTATAAACTTTTAATGAACCATCAGCAGCAACAGCAAGCCAGCCCCACCCTGAGCCAAACTGGGTCACAGCAGATTTCTGAAAGAGTTCTTTGAATTGGTCAAATCCACCAAAGGTAGAGTTGATAGCATCAGCCAAAGCACCTGTGGGAGCACCACCCTGGTTTGGACCCATGATGTTCCAGAAAAGAGAGTGATTGGCATAACCACCGCCATTGTTACGAACAGAACCAGCGATATCCGCAGGGATCTGTTCGATATTGCGCAACAACTCAGAG
>JALTMC010000784.1 GCA_027005175.1 Myxococcales bacterium | reverse complement strand
CATATCCGGAACAAACATATGAGACGATGGGGCTGGAGACAGTGGTTTGGCTTCATCATGGATATGCTCACCGAATTTGTTCGATTCGATAGAAAGGTGGTATCTGCCACAGAGTAAAATCGGCTGCCTTCCAGTTTCTTAGCCTGCGAACCTATCGAATCCATCCATCTGTAGGGGGAGAACGTCAATTTTTGAGTGTGACGTGTTCGTAGAGGTTTCGCTTTCTTATGACCAACATTCCAACGTTTTGCTTTACTTCCTTGCCCCATCCCACTACAAATCAAGTCTGGGTTGGTGGGAACAAACTGTTGCTCTCGTCAAAGGGAGATGTTAAGGTTTCTGGGAAATCCCAAGTATAAGGCGTTTGAACGCTTGATCTTACGGGAGTAAATCGAACCAGCACAATCATCTATGATGAATTTGGTTTCTTTGCCTAAAGAACGATAGCAAGACCAAAGAGATTTGATATGCCTGTTAATGCTAATAAACCGCACAGGTGGAAAGCCGATACCGCGAGATCCATCGATTTTTACAATGATTGGTTTCTTCATTTCGCACCACTGGCGTTCCGTGATGCGCGCGGGGATGCCATTGAGGAAGTTGTGAGTGCCATGAATTCAACAGACAACTTCACTAAAATTTGGGTGTCCAGGTTGCGGAAAAATCCATCAATCCTCCCTATTCTACGTATGGCAACAGCCCCACCGCTTGCTCGAGATCGTCTTGTGGGTCTTGCCGGAGTTAGTTCTAGCCTCGTAAAAAACATGGAGTTGGAGCAAAGAATATCTCCAAGAATGAACAAGAAGCAAGTAACGGAAGAGTTGAAAAAAATGTGTGGTATCATCAAGCGGCTCTTGGATACAGAGATCTTTTCATGGGTGGAAAAAACAACAACCCCTACTTCAGAAGATATTTATCGAGCCGCAACGGTTATTGCAGATAGGCGCTGCAGTGCTGTTGCCGATCCTATCATTCGAAATGCCCAGGAAAGAAGGCAGCTCTCTTCCATTCAAAGTTGGTTAGAAGATCGAGGCTACATTTTACTTGAAAGCCCTGAGGGCACGAATGATAGGAAGCCGGGGACCTTCTCTTTCAGATTGAATGTTCAAGTAGAGTTGAGTCCAGCCAAGGTCGTGAACATTCCAGTGGATGCTGTTGTTTGTCCTCACGATGCTAAGCCTGAAGACTTTCCTCTTCTCATCGAAGCAAAGTCTGCTGGTGATTTTACGAACACGAATAAGCGGCGAAAAGAAGAAGCTGCAAAGTTTTCCCAACTCAAAAGCACCTACGGGGACAATGTTCGGTTTCTTTTATTTCTGTGTGGTTTTTTTGATAGCGGTTACCTTGGATATGAAGCAGCCGAAGGTATTGATTGGGTTTGGGAGCACCGGATAGATGATCTGGCAGAATTTGGCTTGTAAGAAGGAGAAGAACGGGTGAACTCAATCCATTCTATAGAAGAGAAAAGACGAGTTCTTCAAGCTACTCTAGACACAAAAAAGAGTCAGGCTGAAAGAAACAAACTTGGTCAATTTGCAACGCCGCAATTTTTGTCGAAGGAGATTATGGAGTACACTCAAACGCTCTTCTCCTCCGAAAAACAAATCCGTTTTCTTGAGCCTGCCTTCGGAACAGGCTCCTTTTATACATCTTTTCTTTCAACTTTCCCCACAACTCGAATCGAGTATGCTTCAGCGTTCGAGCTTGACCCAGATTACGCTAATGCTGCTAGGGAGTTGTGGGAAGGCTTGCCTCTAGAGTTGACGATTGGTGATTTCACAAAGATAGAACCTCCTTCCAGCGAAGAATCCAAGTTCAATCTGGTTGTCAGTAATCCTCCTTATGTTCGACACCACCATCTTGACAAAGAAGAGAAAATTAGGCTGAAGGGACTTGTTGAAAGAGTGCTTGGGAGGCCAGTCAGTGGTCTCAGTGGTCTCTATTGCTATTTTCTTCTCCTTGCACATCGTTGGTTGCGGCAGCAAGGGCTATCTTGCTGGTTGATCCCCAGTGAGTTTATGGACGTGAATTACGGAAAAGCGATCAAGCAGTATTTAATCAACAATGTTAAACTACTGAAGGTTCATCGTTTTGATCCCCAGGAGCAGCAATTTGATGATGCTCTTGTTTCTTCCGTTATTTTATGGTTCAAGAATGAGTCAGCCGAGCCCAACCATACAGTAGAGTTCTCTTTTGGAGGCTCACTTCTTTTTCCCCAAAAATCCCGTAGTTTTGCTGTTGAGGAGTTATCCCCTGACGCAAAGTGGACATCTTTGTTGCAGGCGCACAGCGTAAGTAAAGTTAAAGATGAAGGTATTAAGTTATCCGAACTTTTTGAGATTAAAAGAGGAATTGTTACAGGAGCTAATGGTTTTTTTATCATGACAAAAGAGCAGATTGAAGAGCAAGAGCTGTCGATGGATTTCTTTTTTCCAATCTTTCCGAGTCCTCGATACTTGGATGAAAATGAGGTTGTGGGGGACAGCAATGGTTTTCCATTGCTGGAAAAACAGTTATTTGTGTTCTCATCCAGCTTGTCCAAGAAGCAAATACAGACCAAATACCCATCGGTTTGGAAATTTTTACAAGCTGGAGAAGAGAAGGGCATCCACAAGGGATATATATGTAGCCACCGCTCCCCTTGGTATTGTCAAGAGCAAAGAGTAGCAGCTCCTCTTTTATGCACTTACATGGGGCGTGTCTCTGCCAAGAGTGAGCGTCCGTTCCGATTTATTTTTAACCGTTCAAAGGCTATAGCTCCAAATGTTTATCTGATGATGTATCCGAAGCCCGAACTTCAAGGGAAGGCCGAACTTTCTCCTAAACTCTTGGAGTCCATTTGGATTTTGCTCAACAAGATACCGATAGAGTCGCTTATTGGAGAAGGGAGAGTCTATGGAGGAGGATTACATAAACTTGAGCCAAAAGAACTTGCAAACGCCTCCATACGTGGTCTTGCAGAATTGCTCCCGGATGGGATGGTGCAGAAGCCCTCTCAGCTTTCACTTTTTTGATAGGAGCATGAACCTCACTTAATGAGGTCCTTATTTGAGGCCTAATTTTGATTGTGTAACAGAGAGCTTTTCGTTGGAGGGTATCACGTATAGCAGCTTATGGCGTAGATGAGGGTAAGACTTTAGGATCGGGACAGAAAAAACGTTGTGAGTTCTTCGTCAACGATGCCTCGTTCACGGTCGAGAGGTGTGATGACGGGTGGGGTTCCGGGTTGGTGTAGTTGGGAGAGAAAGCTTTCGGGGCCTGATGTATCTTTTACGGCAGCGAAGGTGCAGGCTAGGTTACCAATCGAGACTTGTAAGACTTGTGCGAGGGCACCATTCCAGAGACCGGGTCTTTCATAAGCTTTGATTGGGTTGCCGTTTGGGTCTGTCTTTTCGGAGACAAAAAAGCGTGATGGATCGGTGTATTGGCTAAGATCAAAGTGGGTGCCGTCGAACCGTTGTGTCGAGAGGAAGAAGTTGACCGGATTAAAGCAGATCCCGCTTTGGAAGATGGGGTGGTTTTGCCCTCCTTCAAACTCGGCACCTTCTACAGTATTTGTTTTCCTGACGCGAATACCATCCAACTCCATCTCTAGGACAAAAGGACCTCCTCCTTTTTGTCCGGGCTTAAGAGGCACATAGCCCGACACCATCACAGGGCGATCCAGGATGTGTAGAAAGGTCTCAATGATACGAAGAGTATCGTCGGACGAAAAGACATCATCGACCACTTTCAGGGTCAGTCGCTGTTCGATGAACTCAAGTAACTCTTTCTGAAGGGATGGTTCGATTTCCCCAGCGGTGCGGCATTGGTGGAGTCGTCGAATGTAGTTGTGGATCTGCTCCTGAAGTTTAAAAGTCAAGGCAGCCATGATCTTTTTGGTATGAAGGACTGCGCGTTTGATCGGTGGATTGTCGTAGAGGATGTTGTCGATGTTCTGAACCCAGATGCCATCAGCGTCGAGGTTTGCCAAGTTTTCAATAAGAGCACCGTGGCCTGCTTTTCGAGTGAGGGGAGTGTTGTCTGCCATTCGGGCGAGCTGACCACTCTTGAGATCGAGGGCGACCGCGTCGGTATGGGCACCCTGAAAGCTCCAAGTTACTTCTACGTCTTTGGGTGTGAAGCCAAACTGTTGTAGCCACTCTTTGACATTCGGTTTGTCAAAGATCTCCACCAGTGCTTGCTTGACGTAGGCTTCGTGTTCTTCGGAGATTGCGAAGTGCAACTTGATCGATGCGCTGCCTGAAAAGAGCGGTGCCAAAGCTCGGATATGTTCTTCTATCGCAAGCCGGGCCTCTGTTGTACCGTGAGAAGTGGGATAGGCATGAAAGAATAACAAAGCTTTGGGTAAGAATGAGCAAGCCAGGCCCGCCTCTTTGTCTAATATAGAATGACATACCGTTTTGATATCTTGAGAAGTGAGCACATCCTCCCAAGAAACTCCTTGCTTCTCAAGGAGATCTTGAAGGGCATCAACAAAAGCAAACTTACGTTGGACAATCCCTTCCTCCCAGAAGCGCATTAACTTTTTGACCACACCTTGTAATGACTTTTGTGTCGCTTTCTCAGTGCCGGATAATTCGCTTTTTTGGCTAAGTTCGTTGAGATGCCGAACGGCAGATTCGACCATCTGTTGCGGCGTTTCTTGTTGCGAAAAGAAAGGGTGGTGGAGTATTGTTTTTAACATCTCAAACTGACGAGACGCAGCTCCGGCTGCGGGTACAAAGAAAGCCATGCGACGCTCTTCTATGATTGTGGGCCAAGAGTCGAGCAACTCTCGGACCTCCGAAAGGTGCAGCGGATACATATACCCATTGTCAAAACGTGCAGAGTCGAGAATGATCGGTGTCGCTCTTTCTCCTCCCATCGCTCGAAGCTCAGCCCATACTTGAGCGCGTGACTTTCCTCGCTGCTCTAAGAACAATAAATCATCTTCTGTAACACCATAAATAGCCCAGTCGCCTTGGTTTGAACTATCTTGGTTTGAGCTATCTTGGTTTGAGCTATCTTGGTTTGAACTATGTCGGGTCATGCTACCATCTTTTAGGTTAGTTTGAGCTATCTTAGTTTGAGCTATCTTAGTTTGAGCTATGTCGGGTCATGCTGCCATCTTTTAGGTTGAGTTATGTTGTTTTGAGTTATGTTGTTTTGAGAGAGCGATCGTGAGTGATATGGTAGCGTTCAAGAATGCGGGGGGTTGCTGCTTTGACTTCTTTGGTGTCGAAGACAATTAAGTGGCCACTTGAGGTGGTGAGTTCGATGATGTCTTCTGCGGCTTCCATTAACTCCATGAAGTGTTGCATATGGCGAGGTTGTTGACCATTTACAGATCTCACACTTTCATTGAACAAGTGGGGGTAGCCGATATTGACTTCATCGGAGAGGACCTGAGAGAGGATGATGAGTTCTTGTTGCTCGGGGGTGCTTATGCCGTAATAATAGGCTTGAACAAATTCAGAGGGTGCTTTGTCCCACCATTGATCCCAGGTGGCCAGGAAGTTGTGGGTAAGGGTTTGAAAAACGAGACCACCGTACACAAAGTAGGTCGGCAAAGTATCGTATAAGCTGCGGGGGACAAGTCGTTTGTAAGGTGCTAGTGTCAACTCCACGATCTGTCGTTGGCCTTTGCGCCATATCACCATGGTTATGGTTTCACCGATGAAATGATTGGCCAGCACCACATCGTAACGAGTGCGGTATCGGTCGCGGTATCGCACTGTCCCGTTGTTGGCAATGGGTAAGCCGTCAATTTCCAGGATCGCATCGCGAGGCTGTAACACTCCCCAGGCTGAGGTTCCATATTCTACAGCATTGAGGATGATGCCAGATGCATCGGGGGGCAGGTTGATTTGTTTGCGCAACTGGGGATTCTCTAGGTTTTGTGTGGCAATACCTAAACCTGGGATATCTACGGATCTGTTTTCTCTCACACCTTGCAAAAAGGTTTTAATAATAGGTGCGGGGACCATCTCTCCGATGTTGTCTGCACCACTTATTTTTTGAAAGGCGATCCCGGCGATCTTATCGTCTTTAAAAACAGGGCCTCCACTGTTCCCATCATTGATCGCTGCATCAACTGTGACGGCCAGGAGGTGGCGTTGGGAGTGGCTGTATCGTTGGACCTCTATGCGTGAGACGATGCCTTCGGTGATCGAAAGCTCTTCTCCTCCCATGGGAAAGCCAACCACTGAGACCTTGTCGCGAAAATGTGGTAAATCACCCACGTCAGAAGGGGGGATCCCTTTGAGAAAATCAGGGCTGTCTACGCTGAGTAAGGCCAAGTCGCAATCATGACAAACTGCCTTGACACGTGCGATGGTTTTGTTGGGGTCTGAGATCTTTTGGACCTGAAGAAAGGTTGCATTGGCTACCACATGAGCGCCCGTTAGGATCTCTGTCGGACTGACGAGAACGCCTGAGCCCGAGCTGGAGTGGGGACGCTGAACCTGCCAGGGGCAGTCGTAGTCAGGATCTTGTGTTGTAGCATATACACGGACAACTTGCGGGTGGGGTATTGTCATCGCACCATCATTCATCGTGAGAACAGAACATTGGAATGTTGTACCAAAGTTACTCAAAGTAATGTAAACGTTTTTCCACAATCGACATGGAAGTGATGTCGAAGGGTAGGATGTCGATCCGTAACCTAGCACAAGACGATCATTTGCGAAATACCTGGCGCAGGAGGCGTTCCCATAGGGAGCATCCGGGCAACTTCTTTTTCCATTGTTTGGCCCAGTGTTGAAGTGCTCGTGTCATGGTGTACATCTCTCGGTATTGATGAAGTTGTCGTCCGATCAAGGCCAGGCGCGTATGAAAGTCCGGAAGTGTCTGAGGTTGTAGTAAGGGAATGTCATACGCTGTGGCATTGCTGCGTTGCAGCTCGTAGCCGATGCTTATTCGAGGCTCCGTTGCTTGTGTGTTGCTGCGTCCTCCCCAATGCAAAAGCTGTGGAGTCCATGCCAGCATCGAACCTGCTGTTAGAGGGAGAGCCCGGATGTCTTGGAGTGATGCGATATGGGTGTAGTGGCCTTTTTTTTGATGATAGAAAGGGTCTGCGTTGGCGGGCACCACGTAAATACAGCCGTTGTCTGGTGTGGCTTCACTGAGAGCGATCCAGAGAGTGAGGACATCAGAGTGCCCATCGCGATGGACAGCTCCGTAGGCACGGTCGCGGTGAGGGGGCCAGCCCTTATCGTTGTGCTCAAGTTTCCAGGCCCAAAAGTTAGGCAGCAGAAGCCAGTCTTCTCTCCACAGTGGTGATAGTATATGCTGTAGTCGCGGTACGAACGACCAAAAGGCATCGTAGACAAAACAAAAGACAGGGAACCCTGTCGCTGCTTTGACGTGTGTGATGCATTGTGCCAACTTTTGTACCTCTGTAAGAGGAAGCACATGATCCCACTGCAAGTAGCCGTCCTGTTCCAACTTTAAATTCAACTCCTCACTGTGGGGAGGGGGGTCGAACATGCTGCCAGAGAAGGTACTCTCCTTCTCTGTGATCGATAGGTTAGGGCATAGTTTGAGCCAATACTCCCGTTGATTTATGAGTTGAAAGTCCAAATCCTTAATGCCTCTGACCATGAGAGCTTCGTCTCGTTTGTCTTTGGAGAATCCTGCGTAAACAAAGCAAACTCGATAGATTGTGCTGGACATAGTCGATGCGGATATGACTTTGTGTCAGGCTTGACGCAAATCCTCCAAGTGCTTCGCGAGGGTGTGGGAAGTAGAGGGTGTTTTCGAGTCGAAATTGTGTCTGAAGTTGGAAGCTGATACCTTGTTTGAGGGCCAAGATAAGTTTTTGTTGTTGGGGGAGACTGCTTTGTTTTTTGAGCATGGTATATGCAGCGCAAAGCCCTTCGCTACGAGTGGCGGTTGGTGTTGAACGAGGTGGTGTATTATAGCTACCTCTCCAATCCAAAGGGTGGGTGTGATGATTTTGTCGCTTGTGGATCGCTCGTACTATTTTGCGTGCATGTTGTAGGTATATCGGATCTTTGATGTAGCGATAGAGTTCGTTGAGGCCATACAATAACCAGTGATCGTGGCTGATGGTGTCTCTTGTTTTGCTCTTGTCGCGAACCAAGATCAGGTAATTTGCTGCTTGTTTCGCTGTTTCTAGCCACAGCTTCTTTCGGTCCAGTCGATACAAACGCATCAAGCCCAAAATGGCCTCTCCGGGGTAATATCCAGAGATAAAACGATGGGCGCGGCCAGAGGGGTAGTCGTATATGTGGGTGAAGGACCCATTCTTGCGTTGGCGTAAGGCGATGTCGGTCGCTAACTTTTTCGCTTGAGATAACCCTTCTTTGCTCTTTGTCGCATACATATACTGGGTCAAAGCGACAAGGGCTAGGCCATTGCCGCCCAGCTTACTTACACCCCTTTCGACCAGGCTTAAAGCATGGCTTTGGTTCAGCGGCGAAGGCTTCATCTTTTGCTTCAAATACCCCAAAGCTCTTTGCGCTGCTCGCAATATCTTGGGCTCTCGTGTGGCCTGGTAGAGTTCTAGCATCGAATAGGTTGTCCCTGCATGACGCAAGATATTGTAACGCCGACTTTTTCTATGAGTGGTAGGGTGATAGGTATACACAAACTTGCCAGAGGGTTGGACCGAGCGAATCAAATACTTTCCAGCCATCCGAGCTGCCGTGAGTAGCGTCGTTGGTGTGATGTTTCGAAACATACGATGCCCTCGGTACAATGAGGCTACTTTATGACCACTTGTGATATAGCTTTGCGTGGCAAAAACATAAAAGAACTTGGGAGACTTGGAGTGGGGGAATAGAGAGCGAATATGCCGAGCCCGGAGATCTCGAATAGGTTGACGTTGTGCTAGCACCATCAGTTGTCCCGGCAACCAGACTTTTGCATATCGCTTTGGGAGTGCAAGTCCAAGCAATCCCTTTTGAAAGAGAGTGGGAGTCTTGTCATCATTTAAGAAGGAGTGGCGCGTCACCTTTGTCACGATGTCTAGCTTGAGGTGTCGGAACTTCCGATACTCGCGATGTGTTAGGTTGTTGTGAAGTTCCTTGATGGCGATATGTGTTGCTTGAAGCAGCCCTCTTCCTGCTCCACACCGAACAAGAGCGGGAGTCTCTCCATCACTGGCTGACAAGAACACAACACGAGGCTGTCGGTCTTGTCTAAGGGCCTTGGGTAACTTGATGGTTTGGCTATTGTGTGTGAGCTTTTGCAAGGCGTACAGAGTGAGTTTTTCAGTTCCTGTCGGCAAGGTTTGAAGTCCGGGCTTCAGAGCCTCGAAACTGCATGGGTTCCGTCGTGAATGACTTGCCCATGTCAGTAGTTTTAATGGGTCCGAAGTTAAGGAGAGCATCAGCCATAGCGTGATGAACAGACTTATCCACAGAGTCAGGAAGAGTTGGGTGTTTTGTTTCATTCTGCTTCTTTGGAGACCTTGTTAGGAGGGAAGCTCTCTATCATTGTCGAACAGGGGCATGACTCATTGTTTTTCGATGCCAGGGGGCACCTTTCATGTCATTCCAGGAGGAAATGGAGTGGCAAACATAACAGTCCTTCGGGGACTTTGGGGATTTTTTTAGCATTTTTGCACACTTTTTTAAAAACATAGGCATGAGATGGCTTGGTGGTATTTTGTGGCATTGAGCACAATTTGTCGATTCTTCCGGGGGGTGAATATATTCTGGTATTGTCCACGCTTTTGTTCCATGACACGAACTACAGTTATTTCCAAAATAGCCTGCATGAGGGTCTTTTTTACTGTGGCAGGTAACACAGTTCAAGAGCATCTCGGTCGTTGTTATTCGCGCATGAGGTTTCTGTACATTACCCATTTGGTGTACCATACTCAGCTTCCAAATGCGTATTTGATTTTTTTTGTTGCTTTGGTATTTAAGCTGTCTGAGTCCAAGCTTTGCAAGCATTGTATGATCCATTTTGGTGGGGCGTCGATTTCTTCCTAAATGCTCCATGTGACAGTCTTGACAACTGCCAACGTTCTTATGAAATGATGTTGGCTGCCTTGATAGAAGAGGCTCTTGACTCACATGGCAAAGAATACATTTTTTGGCTTCAACGCCTATCACAGCTGTATGACATGCTGCACAGTTCTTTTGTAGGGAGGCATGGACGCTAGAGAGTTGACCAGGGCTTGTTAAACCTTGCCAAAAAACGGCTCTCTTAAAGGCTGCGTCATCGGATGTTAGAGACCATACTAGCACCGTGAGAGAAAGCAAGAAGGTCATACGTAAGAATAGCTTCAGCAATCGGATTTTTTTTTGACTCATATTACCTAGACCTCTTGTCGGCTTGTGCTATATCATTCACTGTCCAGTCGTGGTTGAAAAATTCGATTTTTAAGTTGTTACGCCAGCGTTTGATCCACTTGGCGTGAGCGGGAGGTGCGTAGCGAATCACAAAGTCTAGCAAGGATGTGTTCTTTTTTTTATCAAAAAGATGTTTGTCTGCCTTCAAGATCCAGCTAAGAATGATTCTCTTTTCTTTTTTGTATACTTGTAAGCCTTTCTTGGTGTTGCGAAAGAGGCTGCGTATCATCTCATCGAGTTGGGTGTCGATTTGATCTCCGTGAAAGATCGCTCGGTTTCGATCGGGGCAACTGACTGCGGCACAACTCACAGCAAATATGATTCGAGGATCGTTAAATTTTTTCAATAAGATCTCTTTTTCGATTTGGCGAAGAGAATAAACCCTCCCCCCAACAAAGATTGTTTTCATGCCCCAAGGATCTCGAACTGCACTCACTTTTGTATCGGTAATGGAG
>JALTMC010000783.1 GCA_027005175.1 Myxococcales bacterium | reverse complement strand
ACATCTCGGATATTTCGCCAAATCCTAACATCTCAGCACAAAGTGGATGTTTGAAATGACGGATTCTACTGCATGACCGAAAGAAACCTCAGACCTGAGTCCCAGGAATCCCCTTCACTGGAGCTTATGATGCGTATACCTTTTTCATCTCCCTGATCAAGGATACGCAACTTGATAATGTCAATCGCCCGTATTCTTCGAACACCCTTGGGGAGTCCTTTTTTTAGCAGTAAACGATAGTTCCTAAGGGAGCCAAACTTACGGATAATTTGACCGCTCTGACAAGAGTCGAAGATTGCGATCTTGCGAATCGTACGTATACGCGAAAAGGTACGACCAAATTCTTTATAGCTAAAAGGAGAGTGACCTTTCTCTTGCCCGAGGTGTAGATAGTCTTTATCAGCGTGACCTGTGTAATAGAACAGAAAAGTGGTTACTTTGGGAGTTTTTTTTACTCGCTGAGATATACTCTCAAATACTGTACGAAGTTTAAACTCTGTAGGGTTTTTTAACACCCGTACTTGAAAGCCGATCTTTTTGAGTATCGATGCAAGGGGGAGAAGATCGCCCGAAATTGCATAACGGAGAGTTGGATCTCGCTTTTTCCACCCATGCGAATGACCCACCAACAAGGCCAGTCGAATGTCTCTGGCTTCAACCAAGCTTGGTGCGAAAAGGCAAGAAAGAAAGAGGAAAGACCTCACAGTTTTAGAAATCAAATTTATTTTTATATTCATTCTTATACCTCACAAAATTACCTTGTCTGCCAACCTTCGAACTTTAGTTTGGTATAGGCTTCCTTTTTTCAATGAGTAAACTTTGAACGGTATCCCATGGTCCGGGCAGTCGAATGATCTTTTCTAAGGTTCCGTCTTTTTCTTGAAACAACTCTTTTAGGGCCTTTTTTACCTCTACAAAAAGAAAGTTCTTTTTTGCAGAGAGAATAAGGATACGCTCTGGTCCAATATACTCATCCAGGGGCGTAACCCCAAAAAGATGGTAAGCCTGTGGCAACTCTATTGATGTCTAACCCTTGAGAAATAAAACCAGAATACCTATACTCTTCCAAATATAACAAGAGGAGACAGGTATAATGGATGATTCAAGGAATATTATTCAAATCGGTGAAGAAAAGAAAGGGGACGAAAAAGAAGTTCTCTCAGTTTCATCGAATTTTCTGGCTCGTTTCTATCTCGAAGTAAAAGAGCTTACTGACCAATTTGTCGAATGTGTTCAAAGCAAACTTCGGCCGCTTCTTCAGACACCTTGTGGGCAAACATTTATGGAATTCGAACAAGCTCTTCTGACGGCAGGGGTAGACCTTGCAGCGAAAACAACAGGTTCATTTCTTGAAGAACTCCACCAATGTACAACCTGGCCGATTGAGGTGGCAGCAATCAAACGACAGCAAGAGCCATCGTTGGTTCACAAAGGGAGACCTTCAACCCCGGTCCGCCTTTTGAATGGCTCTCTCCAGCACATAAAAACACCTTACTTACTCGCACCGTCAGAGAAGAAAAGGAAAGTCGGACAAAGAGGTGAGGCAGGAAATGGTTGTTATCCTGTACTTGAAGCGTTAGGCATAGAAGCACAAGCGACTCCAGCCTTGAGAAGCGAAGTCGCACAAACGGTGATGCGCGTTGCATCTTATGAAGAAGCAAAGACAGTTCTGGAGCAACGAGGATGTCCCCTAAACCTGAAGATAATCCAGCGCCTCGCACAACGAGTGGCAGATGATGCGGTATCTCAGCAAGATGCCCGACTTGAAGCAGCAAAACAGGGGATACAGTTTTCAAATGAGTTTGCAGGTAAGCGCCTACTGATTGGTGTAGATGGTGGTCGTGTACGGACCCGAGTCTACAGGCGCAGAGGAAGAAAGCGCAAGTCCGGTAGAAGAGGGTTTGAAGGAAAGTGGCGGGAGCCTAAGCTGTATGTAGTGTATGTACTTGATGATAATGGTAAGCCAATCAAGAAAGGACTTCCTCTTTATGATGCGACAATGGGAGATGCCGACTTTGCTTTTGAACTTCTTGTAGCAGAACTACAGTTGCGAGGGGCAGGTCAAGCGAAAGAGATTATTGTGACTTCTGATGGGGCTCTATGGATCTGGAACCGAACAGATGAACTGGCCCAGAAGTTGGGATTGGACGAGAGTCAAGTGAACCGTGTGCTTGACTTCTATCACGTTTGTGAAAGGCTTACTGAGGTGATGGATTGTTGTAAAAACCTGGGCCAGTCAGAGAAGAAAAAGTGGTATCAAACACAGCGCCAACTGTTGCTTAAAGGTCGATGGCCAGAAGTGTTACGAGCGATAAGACTTCTTTGCAAGGGAAAGCGAAGTCAAACAATCAAGGAGCACTTACGATATTTGGAAAAGAAAAAAGAGTTTATCGATTATAAAAGATGTAAGGAACTCGGAATGCCGAGAGGAAGTGGTGCAACAGAGAGTGCAATCAGAAGAGTCATCAACTTGCGATTGAAAGGTGCAGGCTGTTTTTGGTTGCTGGAAAACGTTGATAGAATGTTGCATCTACGCGCTGCTTTGAAGTCAGGACGTTGGAGTGAAATGTATCGCAGAGTCATTCACAAACACCCGAATGGGGAAGCACCCCAACTACCCGCAATTATTATAGGTATGGGGCTATGCCAGACTACCCCGTAATTGGGGTTGCACCCCAGACTTAGACAGTCCATTGAAAGAGATATTGCTCGACCATGTTAGTCGCTGGTCGATTGAAGTCGCATTTCGAGAGGCCAAGCAATTGATGGGAGTTGAAAAAAGTCAGGTGTGGAGTGAGAATGC
>JALTMC010000782.1 GCA_027005175.1 Myxococcales bacterium | reverse complement strand
GCCTTCCAAGACTCTTCCTCCAAGAGGGACTCCTGACTCTGACCTACGAGCTGGTGGTCTTTCGCAGCTTCTGGCCAGTCACCAATCACCCAAATCGCATCACCTTCATGGGAAAAGCCCATCCGACAGACCTTTTGTGATGACTCGATTTTACCGATCATGCCAACAACGGGGGTAGGCTGAATCGCTTGTGTGGGCGACTGATTGTACAGGCTAACATTGCCTCCGGTTACAGGGGTCTGAAAGGCCAAACAAGCCTCGCGCATTCCTGTAATGGTATCGATAAGATCTTCATAGACCTCAGGGTTTTCAGGAGAAGCAAAGTTCAAGCAGTTTGTTATCGCAAGAGGTCTCGCTCCAACAGCGACCAACTCACGAGTACACTCTGCCACCATACCAATCGCCGCATCGCGGGTATTTCCTCTCAAAAAAGAAGGCATTCCCCCTGCCGTCAGAGCCAGGCTCCAACTCTTCCCATGCAATGATAAGACCGCAGCATCCGCCTCTCCGGGACCAAGTAAGGTTTGCGTCCCCACCATGGAATCAAACTGTTGGTAGATCCAACGTCGGCTTGCAAGATTCGGATCAGAGAGCTGCTGTTGGGCCATCTCTTTTGGTTTTTGTGGAGAGAAAGATGGAGAAAGCCTCTCTCCAGGAGAATGAGGTAAATCATAGCAAGGCGATTCTTCTGTCAGAAAGTGTGCAGGAACAGAGGCGACGGTCTCACCGCGAAAAAGTAGCTCCAGATTGGGACCTGGAGTCACCTGACCAACAACCCTCGCAGGAACATCCCAATGTGCAAGCAGAGCCAGCGCCTCCGACTCCCTCCCTCGCTCCACACAGACCATCATGCGTTCCTGGGTTTCGCTTAAAAGTATCTCCCAAGGTGTCATATCCGGCTCTCGGAGATGAACACTATCCAGATCCAACAGCATACCATCGCCCTTTCGAGCAGCCATTTCACTGGAAGCACAGAGCAGCCCAGCAGCTCCCAGATCTTGCAGACCAACCACATAAGGCTGTTGGGATAACTCCAGGCTTGACTCTATCAATAGCTTTCCAAGAAAGGGGTCACCGATCTGTACCGAGCTGCGATCTTCCATCTGCTTGCTGGGGTCGAGATCTTGGGACGCAAATGTCGCACCATGCAAACCTTCACGGCCCGTTGCAGCACCATACAAGATCACCACATTTCCCACACCAGTAGCGACACTTGGTAAGATCCGACGACGCGGCAAGACCCCCACAGCCATCACATTAACCAGCGGATTGTCTTCATAACACGCTGCAAACTCAAGCTCTCCACCCACAATAGGAACACCGATACAGTTGCCATACCAGGCAATACCTGCAACAACGCGTTCGAGTAAATAACACGCTCGTTGAGACCGAGGAGGCGCAAAACGCAAACAGTCAAGCAAGGCGATAGGGCGTGCCCCCATCGAGACGATATCGCGGATGATACCGCCCACTCCAGTCGCGGCCCCCTGAAAAGGTTCAACAGCGCTGGGGTGATTGTGACTCTCCATTTTAAAGGTAATCGCCGTTTCATCATCGAAAGCAACAACACCTGCCCCTTCTCCGGGACCTTCCAGTACCCAAGGAGCCTCTGTGGGCAGTTCTGCCAGCCATCGTCGCGAACTCTTGTAACTGCAATGCTCACTCCACATCGCGCCAAACATCCGCAACAAAAGCTCACTCGGCTGCTCCCCAAGCAATCCAACAATACGTTGGTATTCCGACTCTCTGAGTCCTAACTCTTTCACCCAATCTTGGATGGTAGGCATCTCATTCTTCAAGCCATCTCTCCTCGCTCACTCTGACCTAAAGATTTCTTTCTCATACCGTGCCTTTCTTCCTCATGCCGTGCCTTTCTTCCTCATGCCGTGCCTTTCTTCCTCATACCGTGTGCGAAGTTTTGCGCAAAAAATCGACCATAGAACGAAAGACCTCGGCACCCAAACCATCACCAAAGGATGGCAATGCATTGCGCTCAGGATGAGGCATAAGGCCGAGGATGCGCCGGTCTTCACTGAGAACACCTGCGATCTGTTTCAACGAGCCATTGGGGTTAGGTCCAGCGTAACAAAAGGCGATACGGTCACTTTCCTGCAACTGCGTCAGCACCTCAGGATCCGCATGATAACTTCCCTGAGCGTGGGCGATGGGTAAATCAACAACTTGATCTGGCTGGAATCGATTTGTAAAGGGAGATTCACTTGTCTCAACACGCACAGGCTGATGCTGACACAGGAATCGTGGGATTTGATTCTCGTGTAACGCACCGGGTAACAAACCTGCTTCGGTGAGGATTTGAAATCCATTGCAGATCCCTAAAATCAAACCGCGTTGTTGTTCAGCGTAGGCAACAACTCGTTCCATAATCGGGGAGAATTGAGCAATCGCACCAGCACGTAAAGTATCGCCATAGGAAAAACCACCTGGAAGAATCAAGGCATCAAAAGCAGTGAGGTCGATAGGACTTTGATGCCAGACTGACTCTGTTTCCACTTCTTCCAGTGTCGCAAGGGCATGAAGAACATCCCTGTCGCAGTTACTACCAGGGAAAACAATTACTGCGAAGCGCATGGTTCCACCTCAGTCACTTCACAGTGAAAGCACTCAAGTTGAGGATTGGAGAGAACGCGTTCGGCGATAATATCTGCCTGTTTTAGAGCAGCATCATCATCGGGTGCTTCAAGGCCAAAGTGAAATAATTTTCCCACGCGCAGGTTCTTCAAAGGACCTAACTCCAAACGTTCGATAGTATGTGCGATAAGCTGGCCCTGGGGATCATGCACGAG
>JALTMC010000781.1:356-2806 GCA_027005175.1 Myxococcales bacterium | reverse complement strand
TCCCTGAACTTGTGGCTTGCACTCGAAAGGAGGCAATTGTCTTTGTTTCACTGCTGTGGTTGCCACATCTGTGTGTTATGGATTTCGAGGTTTCTGTTTCTTGTGTGTGGGAAGATTCTGTTTCTTGTGTGTGGGGAATTTAATCTTGTGGAGGTCTACGATCCAGTTGAGGTCGTGATTATAGATGATGGCGTGAGGGTGGTGACGTAAGTTACTGATGATATATCGCATGATAGGGCGATTGTAGTAGGTGTCTATGGTGTCGATAGAGTCGGCGAGGTAGCGACCTCCATGGGAACGTAATATCGCGATCATCTCCTTGAAGCTACGTGCTTTGACTAAGGCTCTGTCGAGAGTGGGGTTGTCCCAAATCCGAACGGCAGGTCTGTCGGAGAGGTAATAGAGTTTGGTGTCACTGAGGATAAATAGCTTCTCTTTGGAAGGTAGATTCTTTTTGATGAAGTGGACGTAATTGACTCCAGGTATTAGCAACATCATATGCTGGATGGAGCTTTGTCCCATTAAAATTCGCGTTCGCTCTTTGAGTTGGAAGGTTGGGACATCAAACATTTTTGGGAAAAAAAACTGATAACAAAAGAAGACACTGATGATAGCGGTTCGCCATATCTTGTGAGTGAGCCAGCGAGTGAGGAGTTTGGCATAAAAGAGTAGCACACAGACTTGAAAGAGTACAAAGGTTCCACCAATTAAGCGGATCTCTGCCTTGGCTCCTGAGTTGAGGAGAAAGACAAAGAGAGTGGTGGCAGTGAAGCTCCATAGCTTCCATTCTTGCTTTGTGAGTGTTCCAAAGAAAAACCGGCCAAATGGAAGTAGGAAAAAGGCGTAAGCATACCATTTAAAGGCGGGCAGGAGTAGCTTCCATTTGTAGCTGAGTCCAAGAGCTTTGAAGGGAACCCCTCCATCAAAAGCCTTGATCCCCGCTAGCCAGGATGGACCTAGAGCAGAGGATTGAAAGATCTGATTCATTGCGGGGAACACGGGGTTTCCTGTCCAGAGAATATTGCGAATACTGTTGGGCAAGCCAAGAATGCAAAAGCCTATGGCGAAGTAGAGGATGGTTTGGGAGGATCTCTTCCAGGAGCGGTAATCGATAAGAAAGAAAAAGGGTATCAACACTATCGCAAAACCATAGGATAGTTTTGCTCCAAAACATGCGCCCAGCAAGAGTCCTGCGAGCAGAACATGGATGGGTTGTCGGTCGTCATCCCACATTAATAGTACAAAAGCTCCAAGGTACCAGGCGATGACCCCCCAATCTGGCTTTGGAGCGAGGATGGCATAGTGGATTCCATAGCTGGTGAAGCAAAAGAGAATCAACAATGCGAGCCAATGGCTCTGTTCCAACGAAAAGATCCGACGTAGGAAGGTCCCTAAAATCCAGCAGGACAGAAAAAATCCCAGAACAAGGTGGACCCACTGGCAAAAGATGTGGGCTGCGATCAGGCCGTAGTCTCCGGGTTTTGCAAGCAAGATATGAGACCACAGGAAGAGGTATTCCCATAGAGATGCCTGGCTCATTACAACACTGACAGGATTAAACCGAATGGCATTGTTGTGATACCAGAAGCGTGAGGCATGCATGTGGTACCACATGGAATCCCAGAATGGATGGGGAATACTCAACAACAGAAAGAGCAGGAGACAGCCCAGGCTTGTGACGAGGAGGAGCCAGTGTTGGAGAAACCAGTCTTTGCTCGGGTGCCATGAAGGGAGCCCTTGTTTCGGGAGAAAAAAGAGATAGCCTAGAAATAGCCAGGCTTTGGCCAGGATGACTTTGAGTGAAAGGGAAGGGGCCGGGCTGAGAAAGAGTAGGCTGATAAAGGCCATCATCAGAAAGGTCCCAATGATGGGAGTTAACCATGCGGGCCGGTTCGGGAACTTGAAGTGGCTGACGACCCAACGCCCCCATCCTATAAGGGCACCGAACCAAAATAGAAATAGAAAAAAAATTCCTATGATATGGGAAACATGGATAGATCCCACCCAGCGGAGCGGTGCTCCGTAGAAGAGCGAACCTACACCAAACAAGACACTCCCCCCTAAAACACCGATCCATCTATGCATATTGTTTATCTCTGTCTGTAAGAATACCTTCGAACTTGTGTGTTGTTTTCATTGTGGGAGGATACTTCCGAGCTTGTGTATTGTTTTCATTGTGGGAGGATACTTTCGAGCTTGTGTGTTGTTTTCATCGTGGAAGGATGCTTTCGAGCTTGTGTGTTTTTCATTGTGGAAGAGTCGGCTTTATGTATCGATTGAGTTGTTCCAGGACCTGCCATAGAAAGGACCTCTGAAATGGGGCAATGATGGTTGGAGTGATATGCCGCCATGTCGCTGCCGGTGGAAGACAGAGCATGGGAGAGATCTTCTTTTTTTTCAGGTCCCAACGCATTTGTAGAAGTAATGTTGTTTGTTTGGCTTCCCTCAAT
>JALTMC010000781.1:0-346 GCA_027005175.1 Myxococcales bacterium | reverse complement strand
ATGAAGCGATCTCTACAGACTTTACTTGCTTTGTGAGTGAGCCTGCGAGTTCTCCTAAAAGAGACTGATGCATCAAACAATGGAGGTGAGAAGGTCGAAGATGTAGGATATTCCATTGTCTTTTCTGTTGCAATCGATACAGGACACTGCTCGAAGGTAACTCTTTGAAAAAGGGCCCCCGTTGCTTGCGAGTATAGAACTGTAGAACTCGTTGGAGTTGCTTGGGAGAGTCCGTTATAAACCAGTAGTTCTCGCGCCAAGTCATCAGTAAGGGAGGGCGGTCTTTGGCAAGTTTAAAGTGTAGTGTTGGTATCGGACCAAAGGCTGTAGGCCCCTGGTTCTGAGC
>JALTMC010000780.1 GCA_027005175.1 Myxococcales bacterium | reverse complement strand
ATATTATTCAAAAGTTCCACCGCTTCACACGCTCTTCCCATCGCGGGAGCCCGGCCCCACGTTCCTGGTACCGAAAACTCAAACGACTGGGCTTTCCCAACGTTAAAATTCGCCAACATCGCTATCATGTGTCTGTCTCTATCCCTGGTTCTCAAAGGCCTGTTCCTACAAAACAACTCCTCAACTACTTTCGCAAACCCACTCTTGTTGTCCGATTCAAGGACAAGATCAGCAACTGGATCACGATTTATAACCGATGAAACCAACCCCTCCTTCAAGTCCGAAGTCTTCCAAAGACAAACACAGGACCCAGAAGTCTTCCAAAGACAAACACAGGACCGGCAAGCGCCCTCTTCGCTTATGGCTACTTCCGCTAGTCACTGTGGGTTTGTTCTTTGTATTGTGGTGGCAATACCAGGTCATCCCCCAACAGATCCAGCGATGGATAAAACAGCTAGAGCACAGCGAACTCTCAGAACGAAAGACTGCATTCTCTGAGCTAGCACAAATGGGACTGCGTGCTGCCCCCTATCTTCTGAAAGGGATGGAGACAGGTAGTCGCCCCCAAAAAAAACGTATCGCAAGGCTGTTGCTGCAACTTGGACCTCCTGCATTTCCCTGGGTAAAGAAAGCTCTGCGTCACAAAGACTGGCGTATTCGGGAGTTGAGTCTAACGATCGTGTCGCGTCTAGCTGTACCTTTGTCAGAGAAGCTTCCTTTGTTGGAGCACGCCTTCCACGACAAAAATCCATATACACGTTACACTGCAGTGATAGAGTTGAGTCGCTTTGGAAACAAAGCATCATCACTTCTCCCAGCCATGCGCAAATTGTTGGAAGAGGGTACCCACCCACTGCCGGGCCAATCGAAATGGGGCCAAAACGGTCTGCACAACCACACAAAGAAAGATAACAAAGACGCCCAGCCTCATATGTTAAGTGCCTCGGATCAGGCGGGTGGTATCGCTCATATCGCTCGCATTATCAAAGGAAGATTGTGCGGGACTCCTGACGATGTGGATCGAGAAGCACGATTGGCCATTGTACGCTCCCTCTCACACATCCAAACCGACCACAAGAAAGCGTCCGATCTGCTCCTTATCTCCTTGGATGATCGCAATCGACTGGTTCGGAAGGAGACCCAGCGTCTTCTACTTCACATGGGGCCTTCCATAGCCCCTGTACTCATTGAATACCTGCAACGCATACGATCTCCCAAACGACGTATTGTTGCAACAATTCTTGGACAGATGGGAGCCAAAACATTGCCAGGATTGTTGCCTTTGCTAAAAACACAAACACTGCCTTCCATTTGGTTCCACGCCGCCCACGCCATCCAAACAATGGGAGCAAAGATACACCCCAAGCTGCCCCAACTATGTATCTTATGGCCCACACGCCCCAAACTTCAACAACGCAAGATCGCTGAGATCATCGGAAACACCGGACGTTCAGGCTTGCCTTGTATCTTCAACAACCTAAAGCACCCCGCTCCAACGGTGCGTGCCTCAGCCGCTTATGCCGCAGGACGCTGGGCCTCTCACAACATCCAACAACGAAAATCCCAACCCAAAACACAGAGCACAAAACACAGAGCACAAAACACAGAGCACAAAACACAGAGCACAAAACACAGAGCACAAAACACAGTACCCAAAACACAGAGCACAAAACACAGCCCTGCTTACAGCCCTCACCACCTTGTTGTCAGATTCGACAAAACAAGTTTGGCTTGAGAGTGCTTGGGCTATTGGAGAGTGGCGCAACATCGCATTGCCACAATTGTCGAAATTACTTTCTTTGTCTTCTCGCTGCCCTGCCTTGGTTGTTGCGACATCACAGCCAGGAGTTCAACCGATTCGCCGGGAGGCAGCTCGACAATCAACCGCTTGTGCTTCCTTGTTGCCCCAAGCGTGGGTCAAGGTAGGAGGACAGCGCCCAGAGGTTCTCCAGAAGTTGAAAGCACTCCTTCAGCATGGGAATATCGAGGCACAGCGAGGAAGTTTGTTGGCTCTCCTTCACACAAGCATGCCCTCACCTCTTTTGCATCAAGAGATATGGAGGCACATGTTGTCTCCTCATACAAAGTTACGTCGAATAGCTGTGGAGGTTCTTGCCAAGCACCCGCTCTTGGTCACAAAACACCTTAAAAAGCTCCGTCAGATATTAAAGACTCACACCCTTCCAGTGCAGTTGGATACATTGTGGTTGTTGAGTAGGCTCAAACGCCGTCCCAAGCTGGCTCAATCTCTTTGGCCCCTATTACAACGAAGTTTACAGACATCATCGCTCCAAAAGCTGAAGAAGACACTGTGGGTATTGTTTAAGATGTTTCCCCGCTCTCACAAAGCATCATTGGAAGAGGCTGTCACGTTCCTTCACCACCCACATCAGGATGTTCGAAGCCTCGCAATCATGTTATTCTCTCGCTACAAACCCCTTCATCCAAAATGGATCGATCTTGTGATCAAGGCCCTGCATGACAAACAGTGGAGAGTTCGCAGAGCAGCCGTAACAACACTTGGTGTTTGGGGTCCCCTCGCAAAAAAAGCTGAAAAAGAAGTGCAAGCTCGACTGAATGACCCGGCTTATCCTGTGAGCATTGTAGCTCAGTTTTCCCTCTTGAGCATACGCAAAAGATAACCCTGTCCAACATTGGAACAACTGTGTACGAAAAGAAGACACCAAGCTCTCTCCCACAACAATAGAAAATCCATAACCTATTATTTTATCGAACAAACAGATACAGGTCCCCATCACGGAATAGCGTTTGCTGAGAGGTGGCATCATGTCTTCTCAAGTACTGTTGAGAAAAAACATGAAAAAGTACTGGACAAATGTACAAGTATTTTTTATAACCAACCAAAGACACAAGGGGAAGAGAATGTTGCTACAACTTAATTCATATCACATTTTTTTGTGTGTCATGATCTGACATATGTGGATGGCAAGTTAGACACCAAGACGTTATTTGACGACAAAGTGGCGGTAGATGTTCCAAGAACACACTTCCTCCTCAAGCTAAGGAGAATCATGATGCGAAAGAAGAATTCAAACGGAAAACAAGCACTCGATGCGGCCATCAGTTTAATTGAGAAACAATTTGGCAAAGGCTCCATTATGCGCTTGGGTGAGTGGGGCGAGTCTCGCGAGAAGCTGCCATCCATCCCCACAGGCTCGTTGGGATTGGATATTGCATTGGGCATCGGTGGTTATCCCCGAGGTCGAATAGTAGAGATCTTTGGACCCGAATCCAGTGGTAAGACCACTGTTGCCCTTCATGCAATCGCCAGCATTCAAAAACAAGGTGGGACCTGCGCTTTCATCGATGCTGAACATGCACTTGATATCAAATATGCTCGACGCCTTGGCGTCAATCCAGATGATCTTCTGATCAGTCAACCTGATTATGGTGAGCAAGCCTTGGAAATTATGGAAACCTTGATTCGCTCTGGTGCTGTCGATTTGATTGTGGTTGACTCTGTTGCAGCCCTTGTACCCAAGAGTGAAATTGAAGGCGATATGGGCGATAGCCATGTCGGTCTACAAGCTCGCCTGATGAGTCAAGCCTGTCGTAAAGTTGCCGGTATTACAGGCAACACCAACACTACAGTGTTCTTCATCAATCAGCTTCGTATGAAGATCGGTGTGATGTTCGGCAACCCTGAAACCACCACAGGTGGCAATGCCCTTAAGTTCTACTCTTCCGTTCGCCTTGACATCCGTCGTATTGGTGCTGTCAAACACGGCGACAAGGTCATCGGCAACAACACCCGCATCAAGGTGGTCAAAAACAAGGTCTCCCCCCCCTTCAAACAAACAGAGTTTGACATCCTATACAACGAAGGGATCTCACTCACTGGTGAAATTCTCGATATGGGTGTTGATGCAGGCTTTATCCAGAAAAGCGGTGCCTGGTACAGTTATGGCGAAGATCGCATTGGTCAAGGTCGTGAAAATGCCCGCAAGTGGCTCAATGAAAACGATGCGATTCGCGAAGACCTCTACCAACAGCTGCTGAAGATCCACCTACCGCACCTCTTTGAAACAGAAGGTGAAAACAAGGAAGGTTCAGAGGCTGCTAGCAAAGACAATGTACTTGAGATCCCAGAAAATGTAGCCACAGATTCACCAGCTCCCAAGCGTCGAGGACGTCCCCGCAAAGCCGCCAATTAACCGCACACCATTCAGCTCCATCAGGACCTATATAGCAGTGCTCGCAATCACTACTGTGAGGTCTGACGAAACCTATCTGGATAGGCACCATCCAGATAGGTTTCTCTTTTTAACCCAATGAACTGAAGCATGATTGGAATCACTAACCCCAGCCAAAAGAGGAGTCCCTCCTGTGGTAGAAGCAAATCCAAATGAAGCATCTAAAGGCACCCCATTTGACGCACTCTTGAAGAATTTGGCTGATCACTTTGGAGTGGAGTTACTCAGCTACTTGGGAGAATTAGATCAAGTGATAGCCTGTGAATCTGTTGGAGGAGAGGTCGAGATCATGCATCGTCTCAGCGACAGAGTTTGGAAGATCACACAAGAACGAGAAGGCCAACAGATCCAGTTTTTAGAACATCTGGAATTTGAATCGAGTTACAACACTCACATCGAACGACGCTTAGGGATGTACAGTTGGGGACTCTATGAAAAAGAGAAGCTCCCTGTTCGCAGTATCGTTTGGTATGTGGGAGAGAACGCTCCCACAGACTGGCCTCCTGACACTTGGTTTCAAGACCGCGAAGGCGAGATGCGAGTGGGAGATACCGCTCAAGCCTGGATTCAATGGAGAGAGATCTGGCTCCCGGGGAAGTACAACGCCCATGAGTTTCTTCAGACTGCTCCTGTTTTCCTTCTTCCTTTTGCAGCATTGATGGAAGGACTCAACCAACCTTCACTCAAAAAAAGCAGGCCCTTGATCAAAAGGTTACAACGCCTGATACTAGAGTCAGACTTGTCTCATGAGAGACAACAAGACCTTTTGGCAATGACAGTCTTCTTTCTCTCCCGCAAACACCACATTGACCAGCTCAAGGAGATTCTTGACATGGAAACCCTCGAACAAAATCCCTTTGGAAAATACCTCATACAAAAAGGCATTGAAAAAGGCATTGAAAAAGGCATTGAAAAAGGCATTGAAAAAGGCATTGAAGTCGAGAAAGAATCGTCCCGTGAACTTTTCCGTGAGACTCTCTACGCACAAGCCAAACAGCGTTTCCCTCGGATGCGTGAGTCCACATTGGACCAACTCCACAACCTCTCCCTAGAACAACTGCAGTCTCTTCTCATTGAGATGCTTCACTTCGAAAACGCCCGTGCCTTCCGTCAGGCACTCACAAAGCTCCTGAAAGAATCTTCCTGAGACCAAGCCAAACTCAATACTTTGTGGATGCAGCCTCTCATTTGTTGCGGTGTTTACGTTTGCTCCGGTGTTTACGTTTGCTGCGGTGTTTGCGCTTGCTGCGGTGTTTGCGCTTGCTGCGGTGTTTGCGCTTGCTTCGACGAGTCCTTCTCTTTTTGGGCGTGACGTTATCATTTGTAGGGTCTTCCCATTGTTGGAGAGAAGTTCTCCAAGCAGTTTTGGCAGCGCGTCTTTCTTTGATAGAGAGGGGAGATACCAAGAGATGGTCTTGAAACATGAACGTCCCTGCCCCTCCAATCCCCAGTAAGAGAGAGACCATAAACCACAGCAAGAACCGTCGTTTTCGACCGCCTCGCTTGGAGACATCCCATCTGGGACTTCGAATAACAACCTTATGATTGCGTTTTCGGGCCGTCTTTGATGGGGCAGAAGATCGAGAAGTTCGAGATGTAGAGAGTGATCTCTGAAGACCTTGTGAGTTTGAGATTTGAGGACCCGATGATTTTGAAGAGCTTCCTCTGGAAGAGCTTCTCCCACCTCCCAAAAGACTGATGGGCTTTCCATCAGGAAGTCCGAGAACACCAGAAGATTTCTTCTTTACGTTTGAAGGGGACACATTGCCTTGCGATGCTGTTTTTCCTACAGAAACAGGCCCTTGTACAGAAACAGGCCCTTGTACAGAAACAGGCTCTTGTACAGAAGGAAGTTTTGGCTCACTCACAGCATCCCATTCGTCAGACTGCATAAACTGCATTGCTGCCTGATTCATACCTCCACTGGGTGTAGCTGACTCGGATGCGTTAGGGATAGAGTCCAATGTGTCATGCTCTTTGTTGTGATGGTAGACCCCCTGACCACCCACGCCAACGCTTCGCCCCATCAGCTCTGGCTCTGAGTCATCCAAAAAGGAAGCAAGAGATTGATACAAAAGAACTTTAACATCCTTCATACTGGATGGTCGAGAGTCTGGTTTTTTGGCAAGTCCTTGTGCCACAAGAGCTTCGAGCTTCGGGGGAAAAGAACGATCACGTCGAGCTTGTGAGAGTGTGGGAGCCTCAGCATAGACGTGCCGCATCAGATATTGGAATGGGCTATCCGCCTCAAACAACGATTGGCCTGTGAGAGTTTCAAAGAGGATCACAGACAAAGAGTAGATATCAGCCCGGTGATCGATATTCCCAGCCACCGCCTGCTCTGGTGAGATATAGTGAGGTGTTCCAAGGGTTGAACCTGTTTGTGTCAAACGTTGATTTTCAGCTTGCTGTAATTTTGCAATTCCAAAGTCGAGAAGCTTGATGGGGCCGTCACTAATTTCAGTATCAAACTCCGAAGTTCCCACCAAAAAGATATTGTCAGGTTTGAGGTCACGATGCACGATACCTTGTTGGTGGGCGTACTCCATCGAGTCACACACAGCCGATAACACCCGATAGATCGTTGCAAAGGAGAGGTCTTTTTTCTGATGGGATAGAAACTCTGCAAAGGTGCAACCTTGCAAGAGTTCCATCACGAGATAAAATCCAAGCTCTTCACGAAACTCAAATTCAAAGATCTCAATAATATTAGGATGGTTCAAACGCCTCATGATCTGCACTTCACGATAAAAGCGCTGGACTGCCCCATCATCATGATTGAGTTTGGTTCTCAGGATTTTAATGGCGCTTCGTTGCTGAGTAACAGAATGAACCCCTTCGTACACAAGTCCCATACCGCCTTCACCCAACAGTCGGACAAGACGCCAATCGCCCAGCTCTTGGCGAAGCATAGGATCAGACTGTTGCGCCATCGGTTGGTACAAGCCCTCTCGACGCATAAGAACCAGCTCACGACTATGATGCTGTTCCTGGTGAGCCTCATCAACAACATCCTCAGCCAGCTCCGTTTTGCTCAACATGAACTGGCCATAATGATGTCGGATCGCCTGCACAAGGGAGGGGCGGTCGGCCAGTGCATAGTGAATACGGACACAGTGTAAACAAGTGAGAAGGGAAGCTTCCTGTTCCTCGGAGAGAGGGGTTAAGGCCACAACTTCACACGTACCATCTGCTCTGTACTCCAGAGGCAAAGCAAGAAGCTGCAGAGCTTTATCGTAAGAAACCACATCGAGCAGTTGAAAATCGATTTCACGATGAAGGAGTTCTGCAGTTTGGTAAAATGGAAGATTGAATTGTTGTGCTAAGAAGTGCTGGAGTTGACCTTCAGTCAGGACACCCAGCCCAAGGAGGACATCTCCAATTCGTCCTCCTTTTTGGTGCTGTATCTGTAAGGCGGATGCCAACTGCTGTGAGGAGATGATCTCCTCTTCAACAAGCAGTTCACCAATTTTTGGAGTCGTCATCCTTGAACTCCCTTCTCCCAGTTCGAGAGAAAATCCCCATCCTGTAGAGACCATTTGATTGGGCGTCATCATCATCCGACCTCCCCTTAATTCCTAGTTCTTCGTCTGCGAGTTCGCCGACCTCGACGGCGTCTTCTTCGCCTTCGTCGGTGCCTCTTGCCAACCCTGGGGAGCTTCCATGAAAAGCGTAACAACGCATAAAAATGTTTGCGAAAACGTTGCTCTTCCCGAGCCAAACGCCGCTTTCCTTCTCGAAAGGTCATCGAGGTAACATCCGCACGAAGATCGTTGTAGTCGATGCGAACATTCTGCACATACTTGCGCCCGAGAGAAGGCCAATAGGCCAGTAAAGCCTGACATCGACGCCCGGAAACACCCGGCTTACGGCACTCAGACTTCGCGATGGAACAAAGAGCCTTTGTATCTTTTTGAAGCTGCGTACAAACTCGATTCGCCAAAGTATCGCAAGGGGAAGAGCACCCAACAGGCGACCACCCTACACTCAAAAAGCTAAGAAAACTCAAAAGACCGAACCAACGAAACAATGTGATTCTATATCCCATTTTACTGCTCAATTTTCAAAAGGATCTACGGATTCCTCGGAAGAAAACTTCATCTCCACACCAAACGAGCGGACGAACAAAATCATAAACTGATTAAGTTAACGGTTCGAGAGCAAGAGCACAGTACCATTCTTGAGAAAAAAGATAGCTTGGTAGGATAGAGTCAAGGTCTGGCATCTTCCCAGCTCCGCTTCGCTGAGGATTCTGCCAGGTTCACGATCGGGAAGGAGATGGATGCGATGTTTGGTCAAGTCTGGTAGGAAGAGGAGAGGAGTTTAGAGCATCGTTTGACGATAGGTCGCAAGGGCTCGTTCGAGAAGCTGCATCGCACGAGCAAGAGAAGCCTCTTCAAGCACAAAGGCAATGCGAATTTGCTGTGTGCCTAACCCAGGAGTGGCATAAAATCCAGCAGCGGGAGCCACCATCACAGTCTCGCCTTCAAAAGAAAAATCGGTGAGCAGCCAGCGAGCAAATCGTTCAGCATTATCAATCGGAAGTTCAGGGATCGTGTAAAAGGCTCCCTCAGGCCGGGTACATGTCACACCCGGCATAGCTTGCAACGCCTCAAAGACGACATCCCTTCGCCCGCGATACACATCCACAATCTCTGGCAAGTAAGTGTCAGGCATACCGTGAGCAGCAAGTGCCATCCGTTGTTCGACTTGAGGAGAAGACAAACGTGCCTGTGCAAGCCGCAAGGCAGCATCCATCACCTCCTTGTTTCGACTCACAAGACAACCAATCCTTGCACCACACATACTGTAGCGCTTTGAGATGCTGTCCATCATGATCACACGCTCTGCCAAGTCGGAATGTTGAAACCCCGTTCCTTGTTCGGTCCCCACAGAGTCAGCCCCATGCAAATGGGGGAGCCCCTCTGAACGAAGTTGAAGCAGGGACTGGTAATCCCCCTCACGAGGCTCAAAGACAAACTCTCGGTACACTTCATCAGACAAGATCCAGAGGTCGTGACGTTGGGCAATCTGGACGATCCCGTCTATTTCTTCGCGACGATACACTGTTCCAGTGGGGTTGCTGGGATTGCAGAGCAAGATCGCCTTCGTTTGTGGCCCGATGAGGCTTTCAATCTGTTCCATCGATGGCAGATGAAAACCATCATTCACCTGTGTTGTGATGGGCTTAATGACAACGCCTGCGACCTGTGCAAAAGCATTGTAATTGGTGTAAAAGGGTTCGGGGACAAGGACCTCTTCTCCTGGATTCATCGTAATGAGCAGAGCAAAGAGGATCGCTTCACTACCACCTGTTGTGACATTGATATTTGACCGTTCGAGTGCAATACCAAAGCGAGCATAATAGCTGATGAGGGCCTCAAGATATCCTGCCTCCCCCTGGGAATGAGAATAAGCGATCACCCGAGTTTGCAGTGTCTCCAAAGCCGCCAAAGCACGCTCGGGACTTTCAATATCCGGCTGTCCAATATTTAAGTGGTAGACATGTACACCCCTGGCTTTTGCCTCATCAGCAAAAGGCACCAGTTTTCGAATGGGAGAAGCAGGCATCACCTGCCCCCTTAATGAGAGTTGCGCACACATGGATTCTATCTCCCAATGCCATGAAATCACAGGAACAAAATCGGTCAAGCAACGACCTGTTCCTGTCAATTACCTTGACATGACATTATTGAATGAAGTCTATGGAATTGCTTCGTGTCCTGTTCCACCTTCTATCTGAGATGGGCTCGCCTATGCTATACATACACGTCGTGGCTTACAAGAGCCCAAAGCTCTTTAAAAAAAGAGCGGCCTAAGCTGCGGAAGTATAAACCGGTTGTCCTCAAAAACAAAGCCTGCTACAAGCTCCACACAGAACTCGGAACACATTCTACACAGAACTCGGAACACATCCATGACAGATGCACCTCCCATAGAAACTCCCAGACTCCCTCGCCCGACACGCGAAGACCTGGAATGCACCCTCAGTTACAAATTCCAAGCATCAGAGTTGTTGGATCAGGCACTGACACATCGTTCGTACGTCCATGAATCACGCGATATCGCCATACGCTCGTATGAGCGGCTTGAGTTCTTAGGAGACGCAGTCCTTGAGCTGGCGATCAGCCAGCACCTATGGGAGAGATATCCTTCCTCGCCAGAAGGGGATCTCACAAGAATGCGAGCCGAGATTGTCAAAAAGATGACACTCGCGCAGGTGGCGAATAGACTCAGATTGGGTCCCCACCTGCGACTCGGACGTGGTGAACGCTTGCGTGGTGGGGCCCAGCGTGCTTCCATCCTCTCAGACACGGTAGAGTCTGTCCTGGGTGCCATTTTCCTTGATGGCGGTTTTTCCGAAGCGATGAGAGTCTGTCTCTATATTCTCCAACCCGAATTAAATCAGCTCGACCCAAACAACCTGCCCAACTACAAAAACCGGTTGCAAGAGCTAGCCGCTTCGATGCACCTACCCATGCCGAGATACCAACTCCTTCATGTGGAAGGACCAGAGCATCAACCAACCTTTGTCATGGAGGCATTAATTCCCCCGGAGATTAAGGCGCAAGG
>JALTMC010000779.1:3648-10805 GCA_027005175.1 Myxococcales bacterium | reverse complement strand
TCACAATAGGAAAAGAGTCAAGGAAAAATATCAACATAGACATGAGCCAAAAGTTCAGCGGAAAGCACGAACACTCATTTAAAAGTAATAATGTGTTAAGAAAAAAATATGAATGATAGTTGGTATAACAATATATAGCACCTAACTACTCGTTTGTGATCAGTTGAGGCGGCAACTATCCTGACACATGGGGTACTTATTCACCTTGCCAAGAGTTGGACGAACCTCAAAAGGCAGTGAGGGACAGTGAGGGACAGAAATGTCTACATCTGTACATTTCTGTCCGAATTTTGAACATGGTGTGTCCAACGATTGGATACACCATTGAACATGGTGTGTCCAACGATTGGATACAAAATGTCTACATGTGCACATTTTTGAAATGTGGGATATCCAGCAACGGTTGTCAAGGGAAATTTTTTTCACGGGAAAGGTGCCATTTAACCGCTACATGTATACATTAACCGCCAGATGTAGACATTTTCGATCTGCTGGAAGAGCCAGAAAAAATGTCTATATGTGCACATTTTTGAGATCGGGCGATTGGAGGTTCTCTTGCTTTAAGGGAGACATCGCTGGTGGAGGAACCAACCTTTTAACCGCTACATGTATACATTAACCGCTAGATGTGCACATGTTTAGGGGTTAAAAAAATGTCTACATGTGCACATTTTCGACCCGGGGCTCTTCAGTAGGCTCAACGCTTCGACTTTGCTCCAAGGCAACCCCCATACTTTCGCCCCGGGGATCTTCCAGTAGGCCCAACGCTTCGACTTTGCTCCAAGGCAACCCCCAAACATCTTGCCTGTAAGCCACGAGGTTGCTCCACAGCAACATTTTCTTTGTGAGCTGGCATGTTCTTTGTGAGGTTCGCACCAACGACAGTCCGTTTCTTTTTCAAGCTGATATGGAGGTGTTGTTATGAAAGCCCATTTTCAAGAAGTGATCGACCAAACTCGTCGTGTGTTGCGTCGGAAACATATGGCGCGAAAAACAGAAAAGAACTACCTTCCGTGGCTCAAACGGTTTATGAACAATTAGCCTGAATCCAGTGCCAACGATCCTGGCAGATCGGATGAGATTGTCCTTTTCTTCTCATGTGTCTTCCGTTGGAGGAAAGTCTGCCAACATAGAGGAACAACTTGGCTTTTCAGCTTTCCAGTGATACACTCTTTCGAACGGGTTCTTGATACTGCATCATTGTTGTCAACCAAAGCCTCACCATGAGTAGGATCGTTGATCCAACAACCTTTACAGCTTTCTTGTTGGCCCGCGAACCCTACGATATATTAAATTGTCGGCATCATTCAAACGTCCTTAACACTGCTCTTACTTGTATGGGAGTAATACACTTGAATTTGATTGGCCTACACATTGACATGCCCGCCGGACGAAAGTCCAGCTTTGTTAAGAGAAGTACACCTCCGGTGCACTGGGTCTATTCGCCCTTGGGCGAACTGCATTTTTGAGTGCTCCTTCAGGAGTACTTTGAGCCGTCAGAGCCGGACTTTAGTCCGGCGGAAAATAGAGTGGCGTGCAGTATCCTATCAACCAAAGTGTCAAACACGAATCCCCCACATCGGAACAATCCCAGATTATCTATATGTCAATATTGTTGAGTTGTCGATCCTATGGTCTCTACCCCTGAAATGCAGCCAGTCCTGTGATATCGTATCCAAGGATGAGCTTGTGGATATCCTCGGTACCTTCGTAGGTGATGACGCTCTCCAGGTTAAGCATATGGCGGATAACAGGGTACTCCGTGGTGATACCATTGGCTCCCAAGATATCACGAGCCACACGAGCTGCGTCGATAGCAATCCGGACATTGTTCATCTTCGCCATCGATACATGTTGATGACGGCCTTTGCCTTGTTCGCGAAGTCGTCCAACCTGAAGAGAGAGAAGCTGGCCCTTGGTGATCTCTGTCATCATATGAACCAGTTTGCTTTGAACCAACTGGTACCCTGCAATGGGACGCGAGAACTGTACGCGCTCTTTCGCATAAGAGAGGGCTGTTTCATAACAAGCCATTGCAGCTCCCAACGCCCCCCACGAGATACCATACCGGGCTGAGTCCAGACACATAAGCGGAGACTTCAAACCCTTCGTCTCAGGCAACTGATTGCTGGCAGGGATTCGACAGTCTTCCATGATCAACTCACCAGTGTTGGATGCTCGTAACGAGAACTTCCGATGAATCGGACGTTGTTCCAAACCCGGTGTATCTTTTTCTAGAAGATAACCACGTACGATGCCTTCGTCGTCCTTGGCCCAGACCACACAGACATCAGCGATGTCAGCGTTGGTGATCCAACGTTTTGTACCATTGAGAACAATGGTGTCGCCTTCACGTTTGGCGCGGGTAAGCATACCACCGGGGTTGGAGCCGAAGTCTGGCTCAGTTAGGCCAAAGCAACCGATGGCTTCCGCACTGGCAAGTTTAGGCAACCAGTGACGCTTTTGTTCTTCCGACCCAAACTTCCAGATCGGAAACATCACAAGACTGGACTGTACAGAAGCAAAGCTTCGAACACCGGAGTCACCTCGTTCTAACTCCTGGCAGATTAAGCCATACTGGACATAGGTACAACCAGCGCCACCGTACTCCTCTGGAACAAAAGGTCCCAAAAGCTGCATCTCTGCGAGTTTTTTTACCAGATCAGGAGGAAACGTCTGTGCTTCGAAGTGTTCCTCAATCACTGGTAGCACCTCCCTGTCGACCAGGGATCGCGTACTGTCTCGAATGATCCGTTCCTCTTCGGTCAATAGACTATCAATATCGAGAAAATCTAAACCTTCATAAGCCATGATACTCACTCCTTGTTCGTCGAAAGACTCAGAACCGCCGCAGGCATCATACTCCATCAAAACCAAAAGGCAACTGGATTCGGTTTCTATCGGGTTGCTCCATCAAAACCAAAAGGCAACTGGATTCGGTTTCTATCGGGTTGCTCCATCAAAACCAAAAGGCAACTGGATTCGATTTCTATCGGGTAGTGACAACTTTGCATTCTGGGTTTATTCTGATGGAGAGGAGGAAGACAATGGATTCAGATAGAGACTTACAGGCATATTTTGACTGGATCACCAGCGATCTGGCGGTGGGTGACTTCAACGCAGCCACCCCACCTTTTTGTTGGGAGTATTTTGATGTGATCCTCAACCTCTCAGAGGCAGAGCATCCCGAGACACAAGGTGGTAACGCCTACCTTTGGCTTCCTTTCACCGATGGTGATCCTGAAGGATTTGCTAAGAACCTGCCCGATGCGCTCGATTTTCTTGAAGCTCATAAGGGCAAAGCTAGACTGGTCCATTGTGCGGCAGGCGTCAGTCGTAGTGTCTCTACTGTGTTGGCTTACCTATGTGACCAACGAGAGATCCAAGCCACCGATGACATCGCTCAAGTCTACGAATTTATCGAAAGTTCACGTGACCAAGTCTATCCGTGCCAGGAGTTTGTAGATACCGTTGCCAAACGATATGATGTGCCAGCACCACTCATTGGCTGGTAATACAATGATCCTGTAGAACTTATACAAAGCTTCTCACAGTGTTTGGGGAGATCAGTAGTGTGGCCATGACATCGTGAGGAAAAGAAATGGACATAATCCTAGATAGCCTGTGACTCATGGCTTGGTGGTGATAGCCTGTGACTCATGGTGTGGTAGTTTTCAAGGAGGCGATCGTGATTTCTCGTTTTCGACCGGGGCCAGGAATCTTTCTCCAGCTCAAACCTGCAGCCGCCATGGCTCGACGCACAACACCAGCAGCACTGTATGTTGCAAGTTGGGCATCAGGACACATTTGAGAGACGGACCATCGGAAGCAAGCTTCGCTCCAGGCGTCGGTATTGACTTTGGGACCAAACGGATCATGAAAGACAGCGTGAGCCGAGGAAGGGATAACAGGTGCATCACGCCAATCTCCTGCAAAGAGAGAAAGTTCAAGACATGTCCCTTGCAAGGTCAACGAAGAAGGACTCCATTTTCCAGGCTGCCCTATCGCTTGTGTCGAAGCTTCTTTGGCCAAGGTCAGCAGCTTTTTCTCAACGATCCATTCGGTGTATTCTGCCGAGTCAAACAAGGAGGCTGGCAATGGCTCACGCTCAACAGTCCAATAGCGGAGAGAGGTAACATCACTCCGTTTTAAGCACGTTGATGCAGTGAGCAAAAAGTTGATGGCACCACCAAAACCCAGCTCTAGCACCAACCACTCTCCAGAACGTTCCGATAATCCAGTCCCCTTGAGAAAGATATGAGAGGACTCTGTCACAGCTCCACTCGTCGATCGATAGGAGGCTCCCATATCATGATGATACAACGTGACTGAGCCATCTTCCGTCCGTAGTAACGAGACATTTTTTTTGATATAGTGATGACTCAATGAATCGAACTCCGCTTTCCCATGCAAAAAACAACCTGCTCCAAAGGATTTCCCCCTTTCTTCTTTCAACCTCCTGGCTCCCTCTTGTCACTGTCACTCCGGCGCAGCCGGGGAAGTGCTTACAGCCTTTCTTCTTTCAACCTCCTGGCTCCCTCTTGTCACATAGAAACTTGGTGAAGTCTTCCTCGATACCTGGGGCCGGATTTCTTCTTTCAACCTCCCGGCTCCCTCTTGTAACCTACGGTACAATCGCTATGATAGCCAACTCTTTGATGCCGCTTTTCCTGTGGCTTCAGAATACCTCTTGTAACCTGCGGTACAATCGCTATGATACCCAACACTTTGCGTCGAACACAGAGCTTGCCTACAAGCCAAAACTCGGCCTGCGAAGCGAGACTATGAAGGAAGCCCCGAAGGGGTGAGGGAGTCAGCCCGAATCAACTCGGAACTCAGAACCCAGAGCGAAAGCGACCCATGTCTATATTATTAAGTTGTCAGTCTGTTGCCAAATCATTTCATCAAGGTCCGTTGTTTACGGACATCACCCTGGGGATCAACCAGGGAGATAAGATCGGATTGATCGGTCCTAATGGTGCGGGGAAGTCAACCTTTCTGAAGATCCTGGCTGGTATAGAGTCTCCCGATAGTGGGACACGCTCCATGCGCAACCACATCACAATCAGCTATGTGGGGCAAGAGTCCACCTTCCCGGAGGGGATGACAGCAGAGCAGGTCATTGAAGCTGGTCTAGCTGACAGACCATGGGACGAGACAGAAAAGCAAGTTGCTTTGGGTATGGCACTGAGTAAGATCGGCTTGGAAGATCCAACACAAGATGTTGGCACCTTGTCTGGTGGTTGGAGAAAGCGACTGGCGATCGCTGTCGCCTTGAGCCAAAACCCCGACTTGATACTGTTTGACGAACCCACCAACCATCTTGATATAGAAGGCATCTTATGGTTGGAAGGATTGCTCAAACAAGCACCCTTTGCCTTTTTGGTGGTCACGCACGATCGTTATTTCCTCGAACAGATCACAACCTGTATCGTTGAGATCAATCGAGTGTATGCCGATGGATTTCTCAAGTTCAATGGTAACTACAGCCGATTTTTGGAGCACCGGGCCGAGTATATCGAAGCCCAGAAAAAGTATGGAGAGGCACTCCAAAACAAGGTCAGCCGTGAGGTGGAGTGGCTACGACGTGGTCCCAAAGCCCGCACAACCAAGGCAAAATCAAGAATTCAGGAAGCTCACCGTCTGATTTCAGAGTTAGCCACTGTCAAATCACGGATGGTAAAGCAAGACACTCAGATCGACTTTGATGCCACCAACCGACAAACCAAAGAGCTTTTGATGATGGAAGATGTCTCCAAAAAGATGGGAGACAAACAGCTCTTTCGCAACTTCAACATGAAGCTCACTCGTCGGATGCGACTGGGCTTGGTGGGTGGGAATGGCAGTGGGAAGACGACCTTGTTGCGAATGCTAACGGGTGCTCTTGAACCAGACTCTGGACAACTCAAGCGGGCAGATGACCTGAAGGTTGTCTACTTTGAACAAGAGCGAGAGCCGATTCCGCTTGAGATTAGCCTGCGACAAGCGTTGGCACCTGACGGCGACCATGTGATCTTTCAGGATCGACAAATCCATGTGGTGAGTTGGGCCAAACGATTTGGCTTTCGCGTGGATCAGTTGGAGATGAAAGTAAAACTTCTCTCGGGAGGGGAGCGAGCCCGTATCAGCATCGCTGCGTTGATGCTGCAACCAGCGGATGTCCTCCTTCTTGACGAACCCACCAATGATCTCGACATTGAAACACTTGATATGTTGGAACAAAACCTTTTGGAGTTTCCTGGTGCTCTGATTCTGGTCAGCCACGATCGCTATCTCCTCGACCGTGTCTGCCAGGCCGTCCTGGTCTTGGAATCGGGTGAAGGCCCCACTTTTGTTGCAGATATCGAACAGTGGGAGAAGCTCAAAAAAGAGCGACAAAAAGAGCGACAAAACACCAAAAAGCGAGAAGCCAAATCCACACAGATCCCCCAACATAAAACAAAGAAACGCAAGAAACTATCCTATCATGAGCAACGGGAATGGGAGCAAATGGAAGAGAAGATCATGGAGGGTGAGATGGATGTAGAAAGCTGTCAGAGCGCCATCGAGGACCCCAAGGTGGCCTCCGATCCAGGTAAACTTCAAGAGTGCTATGAAGCCCTACAGGCCGCTCAAAGCAAAGTCGAACAGCTCTACGCACGATGGGCCGAACTCGAAGCCAAACAAGAGGATTAAGATAACCACAAGGACAAGGCAAAGACAAGAACAAAAACAAGAACCTGAGCCACACAAGGACAAGAACCTGAGCCACACAAGGACAAGAACCTGAGCCACACAAGGACAAGAATCTGAGCCACACAAAAGCAAGGCATTGAGATTCGATCATTTAGGCAGGCGCGGGTGATTTTTTTTCTGTTTTTTGTTGGAATTGTGCGACGATTGCGGCGAGAACAAGGACAGCCCAAAAGCCTTCAAAGAGGTGAAAATTAAATTGTCGGGGTAGGACCTGAATGTACATTGCGAGGGTAAAGAGAGCGACTCCACAAAAGTAGCCACCTGCGATCGCAGTTGCAAAGATCAGAGTTGGACGTTGGAGCATAAAGGCGAAGAACCCACCCGAAGCGAAGCCAGCGACAAGGGCCAGCCAGCCGTAAGGCTTGGGAAAGATGGGAACAAGGGGATGAAGGGCCAACGCGAGTGCTCCACCTCCCAATAAG
>JALTMC010000779.1:0-3638 GCA_027005175.1 Myxococcales bacterium | reverse complement strand
CCCCCAATAAGAATGTAAAGAAGTGAAAGAGGCGTGGCGCGATAAGGCCACCAATGAGACCTAGGATCACCACGATGGACACCTGAAAGTAGGCGTAATTGTCGGCTTTGATGGGCAGTGCCTCCAGCAAGTAGAAAGCAAGGACCCCTCCGAGACAGGCCCCCAAACAAGCCAGGCTCCAGCGATACATCTTGTAGCCAAAGAAAGCATAGATCCCTGCACACAAAGCAACAGCTGCTGTTGTGACCATAAATGTTTCGTTGTTCGACTTAGCCAACGCCTCAAAGCTCTGAGACAGTTCTACGAACATTTTTTGTGCTTGAATCAATTGCATTTGCAGTCCATCAACGAGCCAAGAGAGTGAGGGTTTTGCTCCCATCTACGATTCCTTTCATTGTAGAAAAAAGTATAAAGGATGGCAATAAATCAGCCTCTCCTTGAGCCATTTGAGAAGAGTAGACCCATCGTTCAAGTACAACAGAGACCCATATCAACACAGACAAAACAAACGGATCAAGAGTCAAAAGAGAACAGTGATTGGAGCAAGAAAAAGGATGTGCATACAAAGCGAAGGGCGGAGAGCAACGTTACAGGTATATCAAGAACACCGACCGGCTTGTCATCGTTCGAAAGAATCGCCATTGCTCTCGCCAGACTTCGTTGTATCTTCTCTGACTTCGTTGTATCTTCTTCGAAGCACAAAAGTACGCCCAGGCGGCATGCCTTGCTTACCGGACACGCAACGGACTGTTTTTCTCGGTCCTTCAAACCGGCCTGGGCTAGCGAACGCGAAAGAAGGACGAGTATCACGCATCACAAAAGATGCGGTTGCAGTTCAAACCGGCCTGGGCTAGCGAACGCGAAAGAAGGTGCGTGCGAGGACAGTCACATAGTAGGTCCGGCGTTGCTAGCGAATACGAAAGAAGGTGCGTGCGAGGACAGTCACATAGTAGGTCCGGCGTCGTTTCCGTACAACCGTAACACGCAACTCATATTTCTTACCCTTCTTCAAGGTGGAAGCGTTCAGGTTGAGGGTTGAGGCATGGAGTTGAACCTTGCCTTTTGGAAGGGCCTCTGTCTGAGAAGAGACATGCACTTTCTTGCCCTTTTCAAACAAAACATAATTGATCTCAGGTGTTCGGTATGCACGCTTTAAGATGAGTAAGATCTTGAGAGTAAGATCGGAGTTTTTGGACCAACGGAAACTTCTCTTACGATGTTTTTTGCCAAGTTTAATAAAACCCCTGATATCTTCTGCGCTGGTAGGAAACGCCTTTTGTGCCAGAAACAAATAACCACCCCTGCGAAACTTAATCCTGGTGCGGCGTCTCTTCTTTTTAGCGGCTTCTGCCGATGAGACGCTCCATTGTGGTCCATTGCCCATGAAGCAAAAAGCGAGCAGCAAAGCAAAGAGTCGAGAGAAAGATCGCCAACCTGAGCGTGGCTTCTTCATAATCATCTCCTTTTGACATGTGGAAAGCAAAGATCACCTGCATTCATGCAATTTCGTCCGCTGCACCATAACACATACTTGAACCTCTGAGAGAGACTTGCAAGTCCCAAGTCTTAAAAATCAGACAAGAAGCCCCATGCTCGCCCCTTCCGACCACGTCGTTGATTCCTCTTGTTCAACAAACGACTGCGATAGTTCCGACGATATGCGGTCAACTCAGCCTTCGCGACACCGATTCGTGGGACATATCCCTCGATTTTAAGAGGCAGGCGAAAACGGTCGTCACTCAACCAGATACGAAGCTTGCGCTTGTGACGTGGGCGTCGTAAAGACCATGTATCAGCCTCCACCAGAAGGGCTCGACGTGTACCGATCGCAGTAAAAAGTTTGACCTTCTTTGTCATCTTCCCACTCACACGCCAGATCTTACCCTGAACAAAGACAAAAAAACGAAAGCGCTTGCCTCTCCGATATTTCAGGAATCTCGCATAGTACAGAGCACTGACAAGATTATGAGTATTCGCAGGTACACGGTAACGGCGTTTCCAAGGACGCCATACAGGTCCACGTTTGTTCGCATACGTTTTCACAGCCAGCAGTAACGTGCCACGTCGTTTTGAGGATTTGAAGTTCAACCGACGAGACTGTCGTAAGCCAGCCTGGTCAACATCGAGATGGTAACGAAAAGCACCATTGTGGAACAAAGAGAACCAGCTAGAAAAGATATTGTTTACTTTGTGGATCTTGTCGAAAAAGGTATTGGTTCTGGCTTTCATGGTAGCCAAGAGGTAGGTATCTTTTCCCGTCTTTTGAACCTTGCGAACCAACAAACGACTGGTTCCCCCCTCCACGCCAGCCAAAGAAGCCTTAAGGAAGATCAGTTCACCAGCTTGGATAGGAGCTGCTCCACGATGATAACGGGCACTCGCTGGTGAATTCAAGGTCGTCATACATGCGATTATAGCGGCGAGAATACTGATGTTACGAAACATGGCTTCCTCCAATGATGAAATCGTCTTTCGACGTCTTGGCGTTTCTGCCGCCGCTTTCCTGCAAATAGAATGCCAGCCTGAACGAAAGAGCATAGGATGAGGACAGACAAATCTGAAACATAACGATAGATAAGCCGGGAACGATATCTTATTCCACTGCGTCATAGAGTAACCACACCGAGCCAATCGTTCCACAATCACAAGAAAAAGAAACGATATCGACCCAACAACGATAAGTACGAAGCCCCAGTGATGTCAAGTAGACTACACACAAACGGAGTCGCTACGCTCCAACAGACAAGCCGCAGCAGAACGTTCGTGAATCATAGGTGGTGTGGTAACAATGTGCATTGTTGGTGGGGGTGAGAAGCTTATGCAGTTCCTGGGATGAAGTCAAAGGCTTCGAGATCGGGGAGTTCACGTTGTAGGTATTCACGAAAGCGACGGATCATTTCTTTTTCAATCTGACGTGCACGTTCACGAGTGACACCAAAGATGTCGCCAATTTCCTGAAGGGTAAGAGGTTCATCAGAGGTCAATCGTTTTTCCCACAAAACCTTCTCACGTTCTTTGAGGGTGTGTGAGAAGATCTCGATATGGTGACGGATTTGTTCGCGAAGATCTGTACCGATCACGATATCTTCGGCATCGACGTCCTGACTGGGCATCAGATCACCGATCGTATGTTTTTGGTCATCACCTACAGGAAGATCCAGAGAGAGATCGGAGCGTGCCAGACGCTGCTCCATCTCTGTAACATCTTCGACACGAACATCGAGACGCTCTGCTAACAAGTTCGGTGAGGGATGAAAACCGAGAGCCTCCAGTTTTTCTTTCTCTTTTCGTAAGTTAAAGAATAGCTTACGCTGTGCCTGGGTGGTACCAATCTTGACCAACCGAGCATTGTTTACAAGGTATTTCAGGATATAAGCACGAATCCACCATTGAGCGTAAGAAGACAGGCGAATCCCTCGATAGGGATCAAACTTTTTGACAGCCTGCATTAAGCCCACATTGCCCTCTTGAATGAGATCGAGCAGGTTGGCAACGGCACTTTGGTACTCCATCGCTATTTTCACGACCAAGCGTAGATTTGCCGTAGTCAAGCGAAAAGCCAGATCGGGATCCTTGTCTTTTTGAAACTCAATTGCAAGCTCACGCTCCTCTTCAGGGGACAATAGAGGGTACTTGCG
>JALTMC010000778.1 GCA_027005175.1 Myxococcales bacterium | reverse complement strand
GACAGTCTTTGTCTGTCTTACAGGCTGGATTGTCACGGACACACTTGTACTTCTTGCACTCAAATCCCACTTCACAGTGGGATTTTCGCAGGCATTGAACAGCAACACACTTGGCTTCCTGACAGGCACATCTTGTCCCCTCACAAAGTCGGCCAGTGCATTGGTCATCTCTTTTGCAAACACCTGTCTGTGTATTGCCACAGTCACACCCCATGGCGGTGAGTCCCACAAACACAATACAACTTACGATCCATACCAGACGCCTTGCCATAGATATTCTCCTCAAACCATTCAAAATGATGTCATACTTTTGGTTGGATACTTCCCAGTCAAAATCCTTTGTGGGAGAAACAAACACTTTTCTCCTGATATCACTACCTTCTAGGTATCAAATTAGTACGCTGTTTGTCAACCAAGCAGCCTTTTCTTGTGAAGCGGATTCTATGAGTCGATTGTTTCTGTGGCCATCGTTGCACACTGGAGGCAAGGTGTTCTTTGTCTCTTCTTTGTGCCGAGGAAGCCATGAGACATCGATGTCTTATCGGGAGAGAGGAAGGGGCCAAAAAGAGAAGGGAGTTCGCGTTCTTTCGGTTTTGGTTATGCGGGAACTTCGGCGGGTTTTTGTTTTTTGGAAATGGGAGCGGTGTATTCCCCCCAACGTCGTTTGGGTAGTGTTGCATAGAAGTATAAGCCAATGCCAAACATGACCACGCTGAGATATTGTGCGGCTGTCCAACCGTAGATCGTTGTGTCGTCAGCACGTAGGAAATCCAGTAGAAAGCGAACAGGGGGATAGGTGAGATACCATATCGCAAAGAGGGTCCCTTCGCGTCGTGGACGACCCGAGAGCAAGATGGCAAGACCTGCGATCAGGACCATGTAAAACATAAACTCGATCAAGCCTAAGTCGTACATTAATCTGGTTTTGACAAGAACTGTTTTGGCGCCCACAGTGATGTTGCCATCACCCCAAATCAACATCATACCGATCTTATTGTAGTTGGCATTAAAGAAGGAACTGTGTGGGTAAGGAATGGCCAGACTACGCAGAGCTTCGGGAAGCAATGGGTAAGCGAGCACAAGGAGAGCGGTCGTTAAGAAGATGGTGCCAAAGGTTGTTTTGCTGAGGAATTTGGTTTCTTTAATCATACTGACGAGCAAGCCCGCAACCAAGGCAAAGGTAAAGATGGCTATCCACAACGTGGGGCTATTCCAATAGGGAAGTGTCATAGACTTTCCCTTATAGGCACCGATAAACCAGTTGTTCCCGGCCTTTGTCATGGCATACAAACCTCTGTGGTCATGGGCTACGGTGCAGCCCAAGCGACCCAATGTAAAGCCGGGAATCAAGCCCCAGGCTAGGACCTCCATATAAGGTCGCATCGGTACTTTGCGGGCCTTAAAGTAGAGCATCGCCACGATCAATCCGCCGAGTAGTCCACCATAGGAGGACAAGCCAGCCCAGAAATAAAGAAGTTGCATGGGGTCTTTTAAGATGCGCTCGGGATAGTATCCAAACAAAGCGACCCAGTGCGCCAAAATAAAACCACCAGGGATGACAAAGAAAAAGCTGTCAATCATGATATTGACGTCCAGCTTCAAGGCTTCTGCGCGTCTTCGCGCCAAAATTGCACCGCAGATCACACCCAAAGCGACAAGAAGGCCAAAAGCCTCCACCACAAAGTTACTGCTGAGCTTGTAAATGGGTATGTGGATATAGGGGAAGATCGAGGTCATCAAAGGCTCCATTCTGACTGTGTTTTGTGTTTGATGTGGGTTGGTGTGTTGCTCTTCTTAGGCTTCCAAGTTTCCTTTGTCGATGGCTTTGCAGGCGACACCGGCGAGTAGGTTAACGATGTGGTTGATATGAGCAAAACGTTTGTCTTTGGTATAACCCTTTTGGTAGCGATAATAGAGTTGTTGGCAAACCACGGCAATTTTAAACATGCCATAGACATAGTAGAAGAGGATGTGAGAGGTGTCGTGTCCGCTGAGTTCGGTGTAGCGGCTGACGAGTTCATTCCGGCTCATATTGCCTTCTTGTGCGGTGAGAGAGAAAGGCAATGCCTGGATGGGGTCGGGGTCACCTGGGTCCACCCAGTAGGCCAGGGTGGTCCCCAAATCCATGAGGGGATCGCCGACCGTGGCCATCTCCCAGTCCAGCACAGCGACAATCTCAGTCGGGTTGTTGGGGGCAAGGATGAGATTGTCGTATTTGTAGTCGTTGTGGATCATGCTGGCATGCGCCACTTCGGGTGGTTTGTTTTTGGGCAGCCACTCGATTAACCTACGAATGGCAGGAACATCCTCTGTTTTTGCGTGACCGTATCGGTCTGTCCAACCCTTAACCTGACGAGTGACATACCCTTCGGGGTGGCCGATGTCTACCAGTCCGGTTGCTTCTATATCTACGGCATGAAGGGTGACCAGGTTTTGGACGAAGTTTTCCGACAAGGTGCGGAAATCCTCCACCGTAAAGTTCATCTCTTTGGGGATTTCGGAACGCAAAATAATGCCGTTTAGCCGCTCCATCACATAAAATGGTGTGCCTATAATGGATTCATCTTCGCAAAAGAGAGCGGGGCGGGGCACTTTGGGATAGACGTCGCAGAGTCTGGATAGGATCCTGTACTCTCTACCCATATCGTGGCCTTTCTTGATCGTTTTTGCCCCTTTGGGGGGGCAGCGTAGTACCCACTCTCTTTGGGCATCTTTCACCAAGTAGGTTAAGTTGGAGTGACCCGAAGGAAACTGCTCTACAACAAGGGGTTCTTTGAATGTGGGGAGGTTGGCTTGAAGATAGGCTGTTAGAGCTTCTAACGCTAGCTCTTCTCCGCTGCGAACAGGCTTGGTTGAGTCCATCAGATCGTTCGACATTTGTTCATCCTTTAACGACAAATAGGAGAGGATGGTATCCCCTTAAACAATAGCTGTCGTCAAGGAGTTAAATGGATGGATCCTACAGGTTGTGGGGTCCCTGTGTGTCGTGAGGCGATGGGGGGGAAATCAAAGCCCCACGGCTCTGCGTGTCGTGAGGTTATGGGGGAGAAACAGCGGGTTGTGAGGGCTTTTTTTGAGGCGGAAAGGCTGTGGAGTGACGACCCTTCTGTGACGCACAGCAAGCCGTCTTCACGGGACAGAGGCTAGAAAGGTTGTAGAGTGACGACCGTCACTCCTCTTATTTTACTCACGAAAATCCACCTCGTGGGACACAGCCCGAAGAACTCGAGAACGAAGTGGATGAGCTTCCTGTGCTGGATGAAAATACAGAGAGCAGACGTTCTACGGGTTTTTGCTCGCAATTTGGACATTGAACTTGATCGATCTGACTGTATCGAATCAACGTATCAAACGTTGCTTTGCATTTGGGACATCGAAATTCAAAAATTGGCATGGTTTTATCCCCTATTCTTGGTTCTTTTCTTAAGGAGACGTTATCACTCATGAGGTTGCATCTTTTGTTTCTTTCTGTGGGGTTGCTTGACACATGGATTGTGTTTTCGTAGTGTGCCCCGACTTAAATAGTGTGGCTAGGTGTGAGCCTATGGCCCTTGACCAACTCCGAATGGGGGTTTTTTCTGATGACAACAACAGCTCGAACGGAACCAACAGAACTGAACTTGCATGAAAAGTCCAAGCGTCCCATTGCCTTCTGGCTTTTGATCTGCTGTTGCATGATCTACGCTATGGTTGTGATTGGTGGATTAACGCGATTGACAAATTCAGGCTTGTCGATGGTGGAGTGGAAGCCTATTCTGGGGGTTATCCCTCCACTTCGCAAATCGCAGTGGGAAGTTGCTTTTGGAAAGTACAAGAGATATCCCGAGTACAAAGTTCGTCGTGGGATGACTCTTTCCGAGTTCAAACAGATCTATCTGGTGGAGTATTTTCATCGTATCTTTGGACGGTTGATTGGGCTTGTCTTTGCCATCCCATTGTTTTTCTTTTGGATCGCTGGTCGATTATCGATGTCGTTCCTTCGTCGGCTGATCATCGCTCTCACGTTGGGTGGGGCACAGGGGCTTCTGGGTTGGTATATGGTCAAAAGTGGCCTTGTGAATATGCCTCATGTCAGCGCATATCGGCTTACAGCACACCTGATGCTTGCTGTCTTTTTGTTTCTCTACGTACTCTGGCTGGCTCTTGATCAGCTCGGATGGGTCTACCGGGAAGGGACGGAAGACAAACCTCTCTCTGCCGAACGAAGTCATCAATTAGGTCGTCTGCGGAGATGGAGCTGGGCTATCACGGTGATCATTCTTGTTATGATCTCATCGGGAGGTATGGTTGCTGGAACTCGGTCTGGGTTTGCCTTCAACACTTGGCCCTTAATGGTTGGGCAGTTTGTCCCAGAGGGCCTATTGAACTTGTCTCCCTGGTATTCGAACTTTGTCTCAAACTCCCTCACCATCCAGTTTACACACCGCAGCATCGCCTATCTGCTTTGTCTGTTGATCCCGATCTTCTACGTGATGGCTCTTCGGGCCAAAGTCTCTGGTCGTCTGCGAGTTGTGATGCATCTTTTTCTTGGCGCCCTGATCCTGCAAGTGACTTTGGGAATCACAACGTTATTGTATGTTGTTCCTGTCTCTCTTGCTGCGGCTCATCAAGGTGGTGCCTTGCTCTTACTGACATGCGGGATCTTGACCACTCATTTGCTCAAACCGTACCGAACTCTTCAGGAAGCACCTGTGCGTGGTGAACAGTCATTACCTACTGTTGCTGAAGGTGTGGTATCGTAATCCAAGAGTGAATCATGGAAGGTGTCTATCAGGAAGAGTTCTTACTCCAGGTGTGAGGTGTATGTCATGAGTCGAAAGGTCGGTGTTGTCTGGGATTCGACATTTCTTGAACATGACGCAGGAAGAGGGCATCCGGAGCGCTCTGAGCGTTTGGTTGCGATTCGTGAGGTTCTTCAATCACGGGGTCTCTGGTCTCGTTTGGAGCCTCTCCCCAGTCGGCAAGCCGAGCGGTTCGAGCTTGAGCGCAATCACGATCCTAGGCATATTACGGAAGTTCTCGAATCGGCTGGAAAGAGCAAGACTCTCTTTGATGGCGACACACAGGCTTCAGCCAAAACAGCGGAAGCTGCTTTGCTTGCGGCGGGGGGAGCGATCGACCTTGCGCGAGTTGTGGTTCGTGGTGAGGTTGAGCGTGGATTCTCGTTGGGACGACCTCCCGGACATCACGCGGAAAAAGACCACGCTATGGGGTTTTGTTACTTCAACAATGTGGCCATCGCTGCACACGCCATGATCCAGGAGGAGGGGGTCGAACGCATCTTGATTGTCGATTGGGATGTTCACCACGGAAATGGAACGCAGCATACATTGGAGCATGAATCCAACATCGCATTCCTCTCCTTGCATCAACAACACTTTTACCCCGGAACTGGGAGGGTGAGCGAGATCGGTCTTGGGGAAGGTAGAGGTTATACCGTCAATATCCCTTTGCCAGCGGGAATGGGTGACGATGATTATCGATACTGCTTTCAAGCCGTAGTACGTCCTCTCGTAGAACAATACCAACCCGAACTACTTCTGCTCTCCGCTGGCTATGATGCTCATCAACGAGATCCTCTCGGTGGTATGAGTGTCTCGACGGAAGGTTTTGCTGCGATGGCTCACGACCTTTGTGAGCTGGCCGACGAATACTGTGACGGTAAAATTGTCGCCTTGTTGGAAGGAGGGTATGATCTCGAAGGCCTCTCCACTTCTGTGGCTGCAACCATCGAAACCTTTTTGGGGGATGAACTTTCTATCTCAGGTGACGCTTCCAAGGCAAGTTCACACGCTCGACGAGCGTGCGCCGAAGTTCAGGGTGAGTTAAGTGAATTTTGGACCTTTGACATAATTTAATGCGAAAGCGACTTATTGGGTGGATGGCGTTTGCGATCCCTTTCCTTGTTGCCCTCTCTCTCTGTGGAGCCTCTCCCGGCTGGATGGATGCGTCTGAGTTTATTGCGGCCTCTCGCTCGCTTGGATTGTCTCATCCCCCCGGTCATCCCGCCTACTTGTTGCTCTCTCACTTGTTTTCCATGATTCCTTTGGGGAGTATCGCCTTTCGATTGGCTTTGTTTTCTGCTTTCCTTTTGGGTGTCGCTTCCTGGCTCACCTACCGCGTGGCTTTGCTGTTGATTGTTCTTGTTCGGCAAAAGGTCGCTCTGGATTGGCATGAGAGGGTGATCGCAAGTCTCGTTGTTGTGTCATGCTCCCTTACGTATACTTGCCTGTTGCAAGCCGTTCGTCCTGACGTCTATACGCTTCACGCCGCTCTTGTGATGGCGATGGTTGAGCGGTTGCTGGCTGCCTATTGCCAGATGAAGGGACTCCAACGGAGTTCGACTTTCTCGGAGGCAGAGCCTGTCGCTTCCTCCGAGATCTTTTCAACACAAACCCTGAACTTGGAAGACGATGAACCCGCTGAGTCGGGTGTGTTAAGTGCTCTTGACGACGAGCATATGGAGACAAAAGTCGCCGATGCTGATCCCACTCGAAACAAACTGTGGACCCCTTACTTCTGGCGGCGTGGTGGACGCGACCTCTGTCTCGCTTCTTTTTGGGGGGGGATTGCGCTGACCAATCATCACTATCTTACCTTGTTGATGGTGCCGGGATGCTTGATTCTTCTCACCGCTATGAGTTGGCGTCGCTTGTTCCGCTCTTATACGCTGATCGCAATGTTCGTATTTTCCTTTTGGGCTTTGTTGACCTATACCTATCTTCCCATGCGCTCTGTCTCTCAGCCTACGGTTCATTGGGGTGAGGCTTTCTCCATCAAAGGCATCTCTTGGTATGTTTCAGCCAAAGCATGGCAGCAATCGATCCACACAAAGACCCAAACCCAAAGCTTCTCTCGACGTATCTTTTTGCTTTCTTCCATCTATGTCGAACAACTGGGGGGGCTTTGGCTTGTCCTTCTCTTTCTAGGACTTTATATCGTTTGTCGCCTCTCCTTTGTGGTGGGTCTGACTTTCCTTTGCTGGTGGGGAGCAGGTGTTTTGGGCAGGCTCGTTATGGTTGTGGACCGCTATGATGCCGACCTTCATGGGCACCTCGTGATCACGATGTTGCTGCTTGCTTGTATCATTGCCGCCCTGCTTACGATGTTTTGGGAGTGGTTACTCGTCTTTGGAAGACGTCTGAGTCGGAGAAATGATCCAAGAGCTTCAACACCTCGTTGGGCTATGTTGGCCGGACTCCTGTTGGTGGGAGGTACAATGCTGTTGCCTTGGGTACGTATGTCCGATGCTTTGGCTGTTCCCGGTCAGTATCCATTCTCTTTGGTTCATTGTGACCGCAGTGAGACTTGGGCTTCTCTTCTCTGGATCGAACTTAATGAAGAGCCGCTACCCCTTCAAACCCTTGTCTTTTCGAGCAACTACCAAACTGGATTCCTTCGGTGGTATCGCAAGGTTGTTGAACATCATCGACCGGATCTTCAACTCTTCCCACAAAAACTGATGGGCTTGAAGGGCTTTGCATTGATTGAGAGTCATCGGAATCCTGCCTTTTATCCCCTGTATCTGGCGTTTGCAGAGAAAAAGAGCAATCGATTCGACGTTGTCAACGACTTCTCTTCCGAGAACTCTGTGTGTCTTGAGTGGTACAAAGAGATCCCACCTTCTTTTTCGAAGAAACTGTCTCCCTCTGGGAGTTTGTTTTGTTGGCTTCCCCACAGCCAACGACCCACCTGGAAAGATGGCAGAGCTTCTGACGATATCTCCATCAAAGAGCAACAGCGTTACTTTTGGGACACTGTATACAAACTTTTAAAATCGTCCATTGATAGTGACCGGGAACTTCGCAAGGTTCTTTTGTGGACGCACTACCAGCATGCACAGTTTTATGGTCACAGTGGAAGATGGGCCTCGGGGCTAGAAGAAGTTCAGCGTGCGCTGCGGCTTGTTCCACAAAGTAAGATGATTATGGAGATGCGGAGGTGGTTTCGCAAACAACTCAACACCAAACATTGACTTCCCCTCTCTCTTACACTATGTTACCACCACTCAAAATCGGATGAAATTTTCAAGAGTTCATGCAACCAATGAGTCTTCTTGTGAGGTGTGTTATGTGCAACAGAACGCTGTGGCTTCTGGCTTTTTTCTTGCTTCTTTCTCCAAGCTTTGTTCGAGCAGAAGGTCAAACCAAATCAAAAGCCTACTCTCCTTTTCAGAAGCCTATCTTTTCCTATCTTGGCATTGAAGGCCAAGCTCTGCGTCGCTTGCGTGATTGGCAGATCAAGACTCTCGAAACGAAGATCCGTAGCAACATTGAGAAAGGTCGGTTTATCTTTATTAAATTGCCTTTGAAGAGCGTTGAAGAAGGTCGATATGTTTCAAAAATGGTTGCGATTGTGGCAGCCAAGTCATTGGGCATTGCCAAGATGAGAGCAGCCTGGGATACCCAATTTCAGGGGTATACCGTGACCACAGAGATGCTTAACGCAACCCAGAACCACTCATTTTATTATTGGATTGAGGCTACGTATGTGAAGCGTTTGTACAAAAACGGTACGTATTCCTGGCATATGGGGGCGCGTCTGCATATTCGACAGCTTCACATCTTTCCTTGTACCGCCAAAAATCGCCAGAAGGGACGTCGCTACTTTCGAGCCTGCCGTCGCAAACGTGACACTGAGTACGGTGGATTTGCGAAGCCTTTTCGGATCGTCAAGGCGTTTGTGAAAGGCTCCGGGCTCGGTTCGACTCTTCTTGACATCGCTCTCCGTGCTGGCGGTACATCACGACGTAAGGACCCGAAACAGTCTTTTATCAATACTGCTCAGAATCTCGGACGACATTTTTTTAAAAAACTGGCCAGTATTAAAGACTTTGCTCTTCATTCGCCAGTGATGAGTGCAACCTTTAATACAGTCACGACAAATATCGGTAAGTCGGAAGGTGTGACAGTTAATCAGGGGTATAAGATCTTTGTGCGACGCACCAATGGTAAGTACTTGTATCGTGGGTATGCTCGCGTACGCAATGTCGGTGACAATCGGATGAAGATGGTCAACGGCGAGAGAGTGCGTGTCAACCCAAAAGCTCGTTTTCTCACGGATGCTCAGATCTTGTCTGTCTCGAATGGTGGCTCTCTGCAAAAAGGGATGCTGATGTTTGAGCACCCCATGCTGGGGGTCACCATCGGCTTTTCCGTCGGTCTTGCTCCTTTGGCTGTCACGATCGGTGATGGTGCAAGTCTGGGAATCCCCTTTCCACTTCCACAGGGTGGTGTTCTCGGTCTGAACCTGCGCCTAAACTCAGAGTTTGACTTGTCAAATCCCACCACGATTCCTGAATTCTATCTCAATGTTGCCATTGATGTGAGTTTTATTGGAAGCGGGGCCTTTGGTCTGCTTGTGCCCATCTTACCTTCGGTGGGACTCATTAAAAAGTTCTACTTCCGCAACATCGGTCTTAGCCTAGGGCTGCGTGCTGTCGTTGGCTACTTGTACTCAAGCGGTGCCGGCGCCTCTTTCATGGTTGGGGGAGAGGGCCTCGTCGGTCTTGAGATCTTTATCTCTCCCGCCTTCTCTATGACTTTCCGTGGAGGCTTCAGAGCCGCTGTCGCTGTGAGTGCCCCCTCCATCCTCAGCATCGGACCCTGGTTCATGCTCGGCGGAAACTACTCCTTCTAGCTCAGTCTCATGTCAATATTCTTGCTTACGTGGAAGAACTGACATCCAAAAGATTGCAGCCGCAACCTTCTAGCTCAGTCTCATGTCAATATTCTTGCTTATGCCTTAACGCTCGGCAAAAGTCCGATTCTGAAATGATGCCAGGGTTTCGTCTTGTGCCAGTTGTTCTGGGTTCATTCTCGACGGAAACTACTCCTTCTCGCTCAAGCAGATCCTACAGTATCGACGCGCCGTGGAGGTAGACGGTCCATGCTCGGCGGAAACTACTCCTTCTCGCTCGTCATCAAAGCCGCCGAAGCGTCATCTTTTTTGATTCATCTCTCGAACAACGGCAAGGGTATCTCCGATGTCGTAAAAGTCGACGGTGATAAAATTGGGGAGCTGCTTCGCTTCGTTGTAGCATTGTTTTACACGTTGAAGGAAGAATGGGTTGGCGTTGGCTTCTTTGGCATTTTTGGCGGACGCCAAGGGATTGCTGATGAAGTGATTGAGGATAAACAGAGGGTTTTTGGTAGACCCACGTTTCTTTTTGCAGGAGAATTTCTCTTTGGAAGGGACACTCCACTCCGTGTCCCAGGCATACTTCCAGACGCTGTGGTACCAAGGATAGGCTCCTCCGTTGCGATCGGTAAACACCACAAGGCGACGGTTGGTTGCTATCATCTGACGCAATGTAGGCCAGGGCTTGCCTGCGATCTGACGGTGAGTTAGCTCGATAAGCTTGCTATCCTCAAATGACTTTTTGGTTGCTTTCGCACTGACATAGCTTTCAAAGATGATGGTGATGATCTCATTGGGATTTTTTTTCATGTAGTTGTAGATCTCCGTGAGACCATCTACGAGTTTCTTTTTTCCAAGCCCGCATGAACCATGACAAAGATAAGGCTCCCCTTGTTCCATGTGAGTATCGAGCATCAAGCCTCGGATTCCGTCGTTGAGTTGTCGGATGATAGGAAAACCCTGATTGGGGGGAAACCATCCATCCACGCGATTGGACATCGCATTGTGAGTGGTCGCATACGCCACATCAGCATAGGACCTGTCACAGAGCGAGGTTGAGCCATTGCATCGCTTTGGCTGTTTCTCGCTTTCTATCTCTCTGCTTGTTTCTGTCTCTCTGCTTGTTTCTGTCTCTCTGCTTGTTTCTGTCTCTCTGCTTGTTTCTGTCTCTCTGCTTGTTTCTG
>JALTMC010000777.1 GCA_027005175.1 Myxococcales bacterium | reverse complement strand
CCTTCTCAACTTTTTTTAGTGAAATAACATGATGTGAGAGCCCCTAATTCTCCGGTGCCTCAACTATTACGCTTGTTTTATGCCTAGATTTTCGGCCTTGACGGCTTTAACCACTGTATTATAACTGCTGCTGGAATTAAACACCACGATAGCTTTACTCTGTAAAATAAATAGGAATAGCGATTTAATAACTTGAATATTTCCAATCATGTCAAAAAGAAGATTGCTTTGAAATGGGTCGGGTGTTTCACAGGGTATATTGTTGGTCTTCACCCTCTTTGTGACCCCTCGCACTGAAGTACGAGGCTGGAAAGCCAAAGAAGATATAGCCTGGGTATAAGCCCACAAGGCTGGGCTAGACATGGTGGGTTGAGATACTTCACTTTCACTCTTTCTGGGAGACATGGTGGGTTGAGATACTTCACTTTCACTCTTTCTGTTCTGGGACAGAGTACGCTTGTCTCTGGTTGTGCATCTCGTGGGAACTTATCAATGATATCCTATTCGAACGCTTAGAGTCCTTCCCTGGGGACTTCTCCATTGGTTATATTCTGGAAATCTGGAGCCTGAGAATTTATTCTTAGGTGGACACACCTCTCGTGGACCATTAACGTGTTCTCAAAGGGTTTAACTTTGGGATAAAATACGAGAACTCTGAGGCTAAACTGTGATCCTGATCAAAAAATAGTGAGCTTGATGTTTCCTTCACATTCGCACTTGTTCGTCTCTGCTTCGTATCATGGGTGAGTTCTCTTGCTTTGCAGAGGACTCCTTATATACAATCACAAACGAGGCTTCGACCTTTGGTATACTTGCGATTTGGGAAGAAAGACAATGACAACGATAGAAGGACAGATAGTTATCAACAGTAGACTGTCTATTGCGGAGGCTGAACTCCGTTTTAAGTTTGCTTTGAGCGGTGGGCCCGGTGGACAACACGTGAACAAGACAGCTTCCAAGGTTATCTTGATGTTCAATGTTGCGGAATCACCGAGTCTGAATGAACAACAGCGTGCCCAAATTATGATGGCACTGGATTCTCGTATGGATAAGGCGGGTGTGCTGCAAGTCGTATCGCAATCTCATCGCAGTCAACACCGGAACAAAGAAGAAGCCGTGGAGCGGCTCCAGCAACTGTTAGCCAAGGCTCTTGAGGTACAAAAAAAACGTCGCCCCACGAAGCCTTCCCGTCGTCAAAAAGAACGTCGCCTCCAAGATAAGAAAAAAAGATCGGAGCAAAAGTCCCAACGCCGCTGGCGTCATGATGATTGACGAAACTGTGGTGCATGTTGTGCCCTTTGATGGGAGCCAGCGTATGTTTGAGTTGGTTTCATGAAGGCCGACAAGCCTGTCCTTCGCGCTGTCATCTCTGTTTGGGCCAGAGTCATTCGTGATGTCTGGCTCTTTCAAGGGGTAGAATCTTGACGGGGGTTTGCACAGCCTTCGGTCCCTTATCGACATTCGTGATGTCTGGCTCTTTCAAGGGGTAGAATCTGTCGATTGGGTGCGGACAGTTTTGGGACTCGACAATACAAACAACCTCTGTCCTTCTTCGAGCCTGGCTCTAGTCTTACCTATAAAAAACCATGTGGAAAAGCTTTTGAAAAGCTACAATCATGTTATCGAAATACCGATTGCTCGTTGTCGCCGGAGCCCTCAGTTTGCCAAGAAAAAAGTGCATTTTATGCAAGTTATTCATCCTATCGGAAGCTTACCGACTTATGTGAAGCTGGTACCGTGAAGGTGAAGGAATGTGTATGTAATGAAGCAGAAGCAAAAGAAATAGTGAACTGTGACTTAAATACAGTGACTTGTGGTTGTCGTAAAAAGTAGGATGAAGCAAGTCTCTTGGATTCACTCGATCCCCCTGTTGGGCAGTCGGTAGGAAATACATCTGCATTTTTATCTTTGACCAAAACCCTCAAGTGCATTTCGATGAAGAACTTGAGAGAAATCTCCTCCCAACGTTGACTGCTCTCAAATGCAGAACTCACTACATGACACCCATATAGGTTTAGTGTAGCTACCGGAATATAAAAAGAAACTCATGGGTTTTAATCCATTCCAACAAATATAAGGAAAGGAACAACCCAATGAGTCTGGAGTTTCGCACTTTTGTAACTGATAGATGAAATAGAGTCCATCGACTGCTATCATGGATCATGGTCATGGAATGATCATGATCGTGAAATAAATACAACCATGGAGCAAGACGATGGAAACACAATATGCTAACTTTTTCTACCAAATGCTTCAACCCTACGTTCAGCTTTTTCGCGCTGATGTTGTACCAACTTTCTTTGCTCTGGCTCTTGCCTGGGTTGCCACACCTCGTCCCCAGCGGACCAGCAACTTTCTTCGAACTCTCGGTCCACAAACCAACCGCCATACTGCGACGTATTACCGATTCTTCGCTGCAACAGTTTGGGTCGCAGACCTGCTCTCTATTGGATTCTTTTATCTCACCCTCGTGCTCCTTGGACTTCCACCCATCATCCGGATTGCTGTTGACGATACTCTACTCAAACATTCGGGCTCCCATATTTTCGGCGCATCCATGTTTCGGGATGCTGTTCTTTCGACCAGAAATGCTGTCGTGACACGTTGGGGACTTAACTGGGTCGTTCTCTCTTTGTCTGTTCCTCACCCCCTTTATCCCCAACGAGTTTGTTTCTCTTCCTTTGATGGCTCGTTTGTTTCTCACTGAAGAATGGTGTGAAGAGGTGGAGGCTGAGTACAAAAGCCCCACTCAACTTGCTATGGAGATGGCTCTTTTTCTCTACATTCATGCACCAACCAACATTCAATGGAGATTCGTCGCGGA
>JALTMC010000776.1 GCA_027005175.1 Myxococcales bacterium | reverse complement strand
CACACCCCACTCCTCAAGACTCTTCTCTTGTTCATGGTGTTGGTATGGATGCCTTATTCAGCTCATGCAAACCCTCAGATGGAAAAAGGGATCAAGCACTTCAAAGACTTTGAGATCAAACAGGGTCTAAAGATCTTTAAGCAGCTAGAGGGTGACAGCAGTTTGTCACAATCGATGAAGGCCAAAGTCGCATTGTATATGGCAATGTCATATGCTTATCTACGCAATAAGTCAAAGGCATTGCAGTATTTTCAAACAGCGATTAAGCGCGACCCCAATGTCCAACTTCCCAAAGGAACACCAAGTCGTTTGCGTAAAATGTTTAAACAAGCCAAAGCATCAAGCGGTGGGATAGACTCCTATCCAGCCCCTGGAGCGAGATCGAGACCAACACCACCTCCCTCCACAACACCACCAGTGGATACAACTCCTGCTCCACAGCGCACAGAGCCGCCTCCAGCCGTGGATACGACTCCTGCTCCACAACGCACAGAGCCACCGCCACGGCATCGGTTCAGTTTTGGCAATTTTAGCATCAAACGAGCAGCCCCCCGTTCCAAGCCTGTTGCCGATCCCAGTTTTCCACAAGCTCGCTCGACCCGCAAACGCTCTCGACGAACCAGACAACGTCGTGTGGCCCAGGCAGATCCGACACTGGGAGATCCTGACCCGAGCATTGGAAGCAAGATCAAGCCCAGATCGGGAGGAAATGCTTTGATGGTGGCGGCCTGGGTTACAGCAGGTCTCGCTGTAGCCATGGCAGGTGTTGGCTTTGCCATGGGTGCTCTGGCAGGAAATAAAGCCAGTTTAGCAACCAGCCCTCAAACGTATCAAGTGGACCTCCCCGAGATTCAGAAAGATGCGAATAGCTCGGCATTGATCGCCAACATGATGTTTATTGGTGCAGGCGCAACAGCCATCACATCCGTGATCTTATTTATCGTTGCCTCCAAAGGGAAGTCCAAGGCTTCCAAGACTTCCGTCGATGCGGTTTCCTTGCAAAACAACCCCCTTTCAGGCTCTCCCAAAACTCTCTCCTCTGTGCCACCTCCTGCAAAGACCATCCACCTCTTCTCTTCTCCTTGAATTTCAAACCAAAGCGACCCATGTGATAACGTTGACAATTGTGCGCCACCGCACTACAACGTTAGAAGTGTGACCCTGTACCTCCGTGACAATACGAGAAAACTGAAACATGAAGCCTGGTGAAACCTTTGCACAAGGTAAATATACTTTAATCCGAAAACTCCGCAGCAGCGGCATGGCTGAAGTCTGGCTGGCCCGTCAACATGGGACAGAAGGATTTGCCAAAGACGTTGTGATTAAGCGCATACTTCCGCACCTAGCAGAAGATGAAAAGCTCGTTACTATGTTTTTGGATGAAGCCCGGATTGCTGCCAACCTCAACCATCCCAACGTGGTTCAGATCTTTGATTTGGGAAACGATGGACGCAATTACTTCATCGCAATGGAATACATCCGAGGTCATGATCTCGAACAAATCCAGGACCAACTCAAACAGCGACGAATGCCATTTCCTGTGGAGCTGGCAGTCCAAATTGTCTCCAACACTTGCCTCGGTCTCGCCTATGCTCACGACTGCAAGACAGCTGATGGCTCACCCATGCAAGTCGTTCACCGCGATGTGTCACCACAGAATGTGTTGGTCTCTGAAACAGGTGTTGTCAAGCTCATCGACTTTGGTATCGCCAAAGCACGTACCAGCTCAACCCGAACACAAGTAGGTCATACCAAAGGTAAGATTTGCTATATGTCACCTGAGCAAATGATGGCCCGCAACCTGGATCGCCGTAGCGATATCTTCTCTCTCGGCGTGGTCATGTACGAGTTGGTTTGTGGTGTCAAACCTTTTGACGGTGAAAATCTTCTGGCCTGTTACCACAAGATGAAGCAAGGGATTCCCGGACCTCAAACCTACCGCACAGACTTGGATCTTTCCCTGGCTCCCCTCATGATGAAAGCGCTCGCCTATGATCGGGAAGAGCGCTACCCCACAGCCACAGCTCTCCGTTATGAGCTGCAACGTTACCTCAATAATCTGGGTGTTACCATCGGACCCGAGCACCTCGCCGACTTCCTCACTTGGTTGTTTGCGCCCGCTGACTCCACACAGTTTGTCTTTGATTTTCCAAAAAACAAACCTGCTGTGACAACCCCACCGTCACAGCCTCTCGCAACCGTAGTAAACGACTCCCCCTTGGACTCACCTTTACCAACACTGGCAAGCCCTCCTCCCAACACACAGGATTTTGGGCGAAACTTTACACCATCTCCATCTGCAGCCAGCCCGGTCCACACCCTATCTCGCCCATCCCATGGTCCCACAGAGCCGCCGAGATATCCCTCTCCACACCGCCCTCCCTTGCAGCGCCCCAACACAGGACCTGCTTTGGCTCTCCATGACTCAACCATGGCTGAAGACTCTCCTATGTCATTCGGCTCACAGTCATTTGGACATCACACCACAGGCCCAGAGCTTGGTGTCCCCCTCTCTCTCGAAGGTGAGGCTGATCGCCCCTATCAACGCCGACGACGCAAGAAAAGAACCAACCCTCTACTCTTTCTCCTGCCCCTATTGCTTCTCGGAGGTGGGGCTGGGGGTGCTTATTACATGGGTTTCTTTACAACCCAAAACACCAACATCAATGGCAACACCAACACCAAGGCACCACCCCAATTTGCCAATCCTGACGGTGGCACCCCAGAGAGATCCGCGCTCATTCCCGAACCCAAAGTCCGCAACCGACCCAAAGTCCGCAACCGACCCAAAGTCCGCAACCGACCCAAAGTCCGCAGGCGGCATCGAGTTCGAAGACGGCCCAAAGTCCGCAGGCGGCATCGAGTTCGAAGACGACCCAGGGTCCGAAGGCGAAGACGATACCGTCGAGTGATTATTCATGTCGCGAAACGACACAACGCCCGTGTGATGATCGATGGTGGTGACTACAAGCGACTGCCTATGATCCGCAGCATTCGACTCCGGGCCAACCGCAGACATCGGTTCTTCTTTATGTGGTCCAGTGGACGCAGCCGAAAATCATTCCGGCTCGGTTCAGGTCGTGCCATTGTTGAGATCTACTGCCGCATCAAAGGTGACAACATGTCCTGCCAGAAAAAGAATATCTAGCCAGGAATATGCTACCTACCAAAAAACCCCAAGGGTTTCTCCCCAAACAGAAACAAGAAGCGCGACGCCTCGGACGCAATGCCATCCTTACAGGTCTGGGTAGTACCGCCCTCTACTGGACCCTTGGCAGCATCCCAATTCTCGGCCCCCTCGCAGGTTTGACAGGACTCGGACTCACCGCATACCAAACCTGGCTCTGGCTACAATACCGAGGGAAATGGGGGCTTCGATTCTAGCCCAGTTTGGCACTCTTGGTGTTGGCCAGGAAGTTCGTCACCAGAGTGTCTGCCTCCACACCGAATCCTATCCATCATCGACACTTGTAACAATCCTAGCCCAGGAAGAGAATTCTCCCTGAAAACAGGTTGCCTGTCTAGCGAGAATGGTATATGTTGAGCAAACTTTTAGAACGAGTGGATTTTTTATGCTCTCACATCCCAAAAAGATGTGCTTCCTACGTGTTTCTAGCGAAAATAGAACAACAAACTCTAGTGAAAGAAGCTCTGTGCTCCCCTGGTAACAGAATCGACATCATTGTTTTTCAAGCAGAAATCAGATCGCCAAGTGAAACTGCGAGTGCAGCACCAGAGAGGATGAGGGCGTCAGCCCAACTCAACTCAGAACTCAGAACTCAGAACTTGAAACTCAGAAAGGATCGCAACGATGAAAAAACTGACCCCATTTTTAATGTTGGCTGGACTTGTACTTTTGGCTGGTTGCTCTTCCCCTTGGAAGGTTGTACGAAAAGCCCAAACCAACCCATTTACAAAACAAGAACGCTATGTTGTAAGTGAGACCAAAACAAACAACTTGCAAGTCGGTCAGTTGGCAGAATCGGTATACACCAGCCAAATTGGCAGCGCAGAAAAACGCCGCTGGCGCATTGGTAAGACAGTATTTGGCAAAGCATTTGCAGGCGCTCTCAAACTCAATGCAAAAGGCCTGAACGTTGCTATCCACAAGAAAGTTAAGCCCCGCGACTTCCAGGTGTACTCAAACCTCTACTTTGTATCACCTTACAATGCGGGAAAAAACACCATGGTGAAGGTCCGTGTTCGCTTAATGCAACGCAACAAAACCTTTGATGTCTTGCTCCTGCAAATCAGTGTCCCCACAAGCAAGGGCCAAATCGGTAACCGCCTCAAATACGCAGGTGCAACACTTGGCAAGCATGTTGCGAAATACCTTTTAGGGCGTGTTCGATAGACCCTCCAAGTCGTGTTCGAGACTCCTTCCAAGTCGTATTCGAGACCCCTTCCAAGTCGTATTCGAGACCCCTTCCAAGTCGTATTCGAGACTCCTTATCGCTTGGACTATTCCTTTTTCTTGGCGACAGGCCGGATAGCGGCTTTGCCATCTTTAATGACGACTTTAAAATCGACATCATTGTAGCCCTTTTCCCGCAGGCGGGGTAGCTGTTGCTGCAAAGAGCGAGACACTGCATCAAAGCTCACATTGGTAGACTCATTGGTACGTTCACGAGCTTTGAGATAAGTGCGATAGATCTTCTGCATCCGTTGCTCCGAGATCCCATCCGCAGAAGAGGCGGGTACAGAGGGACCTGCCGTGACACCCTTTTCTCGACGGGTTGTGCCAGCACCTGATGCTGTTGAGACAGCTTGCGATGCTGCCGCCTGCTGTGCTGCTTCTTCCAAACTCTGGGACAGGTCTGCATCTCCCACCTCCCCCACCTCCAACGAGTGAGCCCGAGGAGCAGGCTCGCCAGACGTTGTCTGACCTTCTTTAAGCCCGGCACCTTGTGCGACCTCAGCGTCACCCATACGACGCTTCATCCGAGCCACATCCTTGTGGTATGTTCCCCGCTCTCGTTGTAGAATAATGCGGTTCCAATACTGGGTCAGCGAGTTAAATCGAGCCTGGATATTTCGCATTTTGAATCGATCGACAGCGCTCTTAATATCACGACTGCTACGACGCAAGCGTGTGAGTTGTCGCAAGATCTCCTGACGATGCCAGGTCGGTTCTCTTTTTTCGACACCGTTAAACCAGAGTTCGTACAAGACTCTACACTGCTCAATACGCTTTTCCAAAGCATCAAGAGTCTCATTTAATCCTGAATCCCGTGTTCGAGCCATCCGCGCCATTCCTCTCTTGTGAACGATCTACCTTACATTTGCCTTGACTCTACAAAAACGATGGACTACCCAACAAGGTAGCCGAAGCCTTCCTCTGTGTCAAAACAGCAAAACGACTGTACAGTTGACAGTCTGTAATCAGAACTGGTTTAATATAGATCGGATGTGAGACTTTTGCACACCATCGGGGTTATAGTAGAAGTAGGCTGTCAAAGAGCCTGTCAATATCAATCATAGAGGTTCCTTCTTGTCCACACCAAAAACCACGAGATCAGAATACCAACTATCTCATTGCAATATTGTACAAATTGACAAGAGACCAAATTGGGATGGGGATATGTGATGAGGTTTAATGTATCTGACAAAAAGCTGGGCTGGATCCTTAGCATGAGCCTGATGTTTGCGCTGTTCTGCTGTGCTGTGCCTGCTTCAGCACAGCAAGCAGCCAACTGTGAACCATCTGATCTGCTCCTTGTCCTCGATCACTCAGGGAGTATGGCGAGCAACAACAAGTGGAATGATGCAGTAAAAGCCATCAACACATTGCTCAGCAAGTTTGGAAGCAAACTTCAACTGGGCCTGATCGCTTTTGAAAGTAGCTCCAGGCTTTACGTGTCGGTGGGCCGAAATACAACCAGTGCCATACGAAGTGCCCTCAGTCGCTTACGTCCCCGAGGTCGCACAGCCATGAAATGTGCCCTCCAAGATGCCTATCGACATTTTCAAACGTATGTCATTCCGAGAGACACGATTAAAGATCGTCGGAGATTCGTCGTATTGATCACTGATGGTATGCCCAATGCGTGTGGTACTGATGTTGTTCCTGCTGTTGCTGCCCTGCGCCGAGTGAGTGTGGCCGGAAAAAGTTATGATGTTAAGACCTTCGTGATCGGTTTTGGCTCAGGTGTTAACAAAAAACAACTCCAGAACATGGCTGTGGCAGGTGGTACTGGTCAATACTACCAAGCCAACAACCTCGCCTCCCTACAGAAAGCACTCGACCAAATCGGCAAAGGTGCCTCCAAAGAGATTTGTGACAACAAAGACAACGACTGCAATGGAACAGTGGATGACTTTTCTGAATCATGTCGAGGAGCTTGTGGGTCGGGAACCCGTGTATGTAAATCGGGAAAATGGAGCCAATGTAGTGGCTCCCGTCAACCCCAACCCGAAACCTGCAACAACATCGACGACAACTGCAATGGCAAGATCGACGATGGACTCCGTCGCAACTGCTCCAACAATTGTGGACAGGGCACAGAGATCTGTAAAGCAGGAAAGTGGACTGGATGCTCCGCTCCAAAAGCAGACCAAGAAGTCTGCAACGGTCAAGACGACAACTGCAATGGTCAGGTCGATGAAGGACTGTCCCGCCCCTGCACAACCAAGTGCGGTCGCGGCACACAGGCATGTATTCAAAGCGATTGGAGCACCTGCTCCGCCCCATCACCCTCTCCTGAAATATGCAACGGACGCGACGACAACTGCAATGGTCAGGTCGATGAAGGCCAACTCGCAGACTGCAACGGTAGCTGCATCAAAGGCTCCTGCCTTCCCAAATGTCGCAACGGTGAGTGTCTCGGTGGAAAGATCTGTCAACAAGGTGTCTGTATCGACAAACCCTGCAAAGTACCTTGCGCTGCTGGACAGACCTGCCGCTCAGGACAGTGTGTTACAGCGAACTGCAACAAGCCCGGCGGTCAGTGTCAAAACCGTCAGATCTGCCGCAACAGCCGATGCACCCCGGACCCCTGCCGAGGCGTTAAATGTGCAGCAAACCAATACTGTAAAAATGGACTGTGCCGCCACTCTTGTGAAAAAGTGTCTTGCTCCGCAACCCAAGAATGCCGCAACGGTGTTTGTGTCAACAAACCCTGTGCCGGGAAATGCCAGAGCGGACAAAGCTGTATCGGCGGAAAATGTGTGGGGAATTCCTGTGGTCCATGCGGTGCCAACCAAACCTGTCAAGGCACAAGATGTGTGGACAAACCCTGTCACAACATCACATGCCCCACCAACCAAAAGTGCTTCCGTGGCGAATGCTATGGCTCCAACGGCCCCACCAACCCTGGCAGCAACAACAATAACAATGGCGGCCCTGGCAACAACAATGGTGGCCTCAACAACAACAACGGAGGTCCCAGCAGCAACAACAATGGCCCTGGTGGCAACACAGGCCCAACCAACAATAGCAACGGAGGTAGTGGCGAAAACAATAGCAACGACAGTCTGGGTCGTGGTGGAAAGGGTGGTTGTCTATGTACTGTCAATGGCACATCGGATAACTCCTTCCCCTTCTCCGTCTTTCTGTTCCTCGCACTTCTTCCCCTCGTTATTCGCCGCAAAGACCCATCCCAGTAATCAAGATATTATGGCGCGTTTTTTATTTGTCACATCAAGGTGACGGATCTGTCACTTCAAGGGAGAGCAACATGCCTCAAATGGACCCACAGCATACAAAATGGCAAAGACAAAAAACTCCGACATTTGGCCTCACCCGCTCAAATCAAACAAAGCTCATAGCCGCTCTCCTGTTTTGTTGTGTTTGGCTGTTGTGGGGATTCCAACCCAGCCAGGCCCAGGCCCAGACTGCTTGTAAGACACCGGATCTCCTTATCGTTCTGGATCGGTCGTGCAGTATGGGATCAAACAACAAATGGAACACCGCAGTCAGCGCGATTAGGACCATCACCAACTCGTACCGAAGCAAGCTCTTCTTTGGCTTGGAAACCTTTGATAGTGGTTCTCGTATCAATTACAGCATTATCAAATGTCGTAGTGATGGAGGTCGCTGCGTTAGCAACTTACAAGCACAGCTAAATAGAATTCGACCAGGTGGAGGAACAAACCTGCGCGGCGCAATCAACACGGCAAGCAATCATCTCAACAGCGTAAAAGCCGCTGATACGATAAAAAATCGCAAACGTGTTGTGATGTTCATCACTGACGGCCAAGCCTCTTGCGCCGGAAGGGAAGTGACGAGGTTGTACAATGGAGGCAAAGGCTACCAAACCTTTGTGATCGGCTTTGGTCGTGGTGTCACAGCCTCTTGCCTTACTGATATGGCAAGAAAGGGTGGAACCTCAAAGTACTACCAAGCCAACAGCTCCAGTGACCTCAACGCCGCGATGAAGGCGATCGCAAACGCTGCACAAAAAGAAGTCTGCAACAATCTCGACGACAACTGCAATGGCAAAATCGACGAAGGACTCTCAAAGGCTTGTAGTGGTGCTTGTGGAGCTGGTAAATCAGTATGTGTTAAAGGCAAATGGGGAGTCTGTTCTACCGCTCGTCAACCTTCCCCTGAAGTCTGCAACAATCTCGACGACAACTGCAATGGCAAAATCGACGATGGCTTGCAGCGCACTTGTAGCAACAAATGCGGTAAAGGGGTTGAAGTCTGCTCCAAAGGCAAGTGGGTGAATTGTACGGCTCCCAAGACCAAGCCGGAGACCTGCAACAATCGAGATGACGATTGTGACGGTCGCATCGATGGAAACAAGCGCACCTGCACTTCCAAGTGTGGCAAGGGTCAAGAGCTTTGCACTGCCGGAAAATGGGGGGGATGCACAGCCAAACAACCCGAAACGGAAGTTTGCGATGGCAAGGACAACAACTGTGATGGCAAAGTCGATGATAACCTCAAACGCAACTGCAATACCGCTTGTGGCACAGGAACAGAGATTTGCTCCAAAGGAAAATGGGTCAACTGCACGGGCCCCAAGCCCGAAGCGGAAGTCTGTGACGGAAAAGACAACAACTGCGATGGTAAAGTCGATGATAACCTCGCTCGCAACTGCCGCAGTATCTGTGGTCAGGGCAAGGAGATCTGCGTCAATGGCAGTTGGGAACAATGCAACGCGCAAAAACCCAAAACAGAGATCTGCAACGGTCGAGACGATGACTGCAACGGTACCGTTGATGATGTCAAATCCACACCTCAATGTCCTAAATGTGTTCGAGGAGTGTGTTACAAGGCCTGCCGACAGGAGTGTGCAACAGGATTTTCTTGCGTCAAGGGAGCTTGTGTTGAAAACCCCTGTCGTCGTGTTCGATGCGGTAATGACGAAACCTGCAAGAACGGCACATGTATCAATGTTTGCCAGGGCATTAGCTGCAAAAGCAATGAGATGTGTGTCAAGGGTAGGTGTGTTTCCAAACCCACCAACAATGACTGCACAAAGGTTGGTTGCCCCAACAGCCAACGCTGCGAAAAAGGAAGATGTGTCGCTGATCCTTGCGCCACTGTAACCTGCAAAGACCGCACCTTTTGTCGTGAAGGCAAATGCATCGAAACTTGCTCCAACGTACAATGCGAAGCTGGCTCACAGTGCAAAGACGGTACATGCAAACCTGCCCCTTGCGCCAAACTTAAGTGCGAAAAAGGCCAAGTTTGCAACGGTGGCAAATGCATCGAAATACCACAACACCCCTGCTATGGCATCAAATGCACAGATGGCGAATACTGCAAAGAAGGCAAATGCATCGGCGATCCTTGCAAATTCATAAAATGCCCTGGCAGCAACACCTGTTATAAGGGCCAATGCTACGGTGGAACGACACCACCTCCCAAAGAAGAGCCCCTACCAGAGCCGGATGGTGGCTCCACAATCCCCGGACAAGACGGTGCAGCTCCCGGACAAGATGGTACAACTCCCGGACAAGATGGCGCAGCTCCCGAACAAGACGGCACCATCCCGCTCCCAGATGGTAAGCTGCCTCCCAACACACCAGAGGACGATAACAAAGACGGCGGCAACCCGGGCACCACTCCAGGAAACGACAGTGGTCGAAAACCAACCGGCTGCCTCTGTACAAGCAGCAACACACAGCTTCCCTTTAGCAGCCTCCTCCTCACGCTCTTCCTCCTCCTTGGTGGGCTCTCCCTCCGAAAGAAGTCACGCGTCGGTTGACCTGATAGGTGTAAAAGGGAGGGGCTGGACAGTGGGTTCTTGGCTCTCGCTTCGAAAGAAGCCGTGCATCGGTTGACCCCCTCCACCCAATCCAGCCTCATCTATACCCATCCGGCCTCATCTATCGACTCTGCCGGACCCGTGATCGGGAAGGGGTTTTACGCAACACCACCATAAAAGTTGCGAATCGAATAGGAGTTGCAAATGAGATATGCCCAGTGGCTACCCTTTCCTAGCGCAACAGTGGCAGTGTTAGCCTTTTTTCTGCCGTGGTTTGCGGTTTCTTGCCAAAGCCCCATCACACAAAAACAACAAAAGATCGCGTTCAGTGGCTATCACTTTGCCTCTGGAAACATGCCACCTGTTGTAGAGGGGATGTTCCTCGTCCAACAAAAACTGGCTGGGCTGGGCACCATGATGATGGCCTTCTTTCAAAAAAAGAAAGCCAAACCTATTGTAAAAAAGGACAACCCTCTCACAGTATTGCGTAGAGGGTTCCCCGCTTTGTGGGGGGCCATGGCAAGCTTTGCAGTGGCTGCCCTACTCGGACTTTGGCTTGCCATACGAGGACCCACAACATGGCTCCGTGTCACAGGCACACTCGCAGTGTTCCTAGGGATTGGATGCTTGCTCTATCCTCTCCTCACAACGATACCTACGATGAAAAGAGGTCCAGGCCACACTGT
>JALTMC010000775.1 GCA_027005175.1 Myxococcales bacterium | reverse complement strand
CATCCATACGATGAGATCTTCAAGCAAACCAACAGGTTTGGGAAAGTCGAGCACGACTTCACCAAAGAGAGATTTCATATCTTGTGTGCCGTGGGTTGTGGTGTAATTGTCGTAGTAAGACAGAGGTGTTTTTCGACGGGCCTCTCCCTCGAAGTACAGGTACTGTTTTGTATATACACGCCACTTCCCATCACGCCCTTTGCGAAACTCTATTTGCTCGCGTTTTTTTTCGAAAGTTTCTTGGCTCCAACGCCACTGGTGTGTGGGGCATGGAATCGATGTACCATCCGGTGCTTCAATCGGATACACTAGGTTGGGACGGGGAGAGTGCGCTGTTCCCGACTTCGCCAATGGAATACGTTTGTAAGGTCCGTTCTTATCCGAGTGACGGTATTCTTTGCGCATCTTTTCTGTAATGGGTTCGGAGAAGGGGGGCAGGTCTTTCATGTTGCGGGCATAGATCAAGATATATTCGGTTTGTGGGATAATGTGGGCCGCTCCTCGTCCACGTACCACCTTCTTTCGCCAAACAACATTGGCAACGAAGTTCTCAGGTCCAAAGATCTCATCCATCAAGTATTTGAGGTTGTGGTATTCGTTGTCATCGATAGATACAAAGATCGCGCCTTCCGAAGCCAAGAGCTGTCGAGCTAGTTTTAAGCGTGGGTACATCATCGACAGCCAAGCTGCATGAAATCGCCCGTGTACCTCACCCGCATCCTGGCCTACATCTTTGTTGATCTTTCCCCGCATCGCTTTGCGATAGTTGTCTTTGTAGGAGAATGTTTGTCCTGTGTTGTAAGGTGGATCAATATAGATAAACTTAACTCGGTTCTGGTACTCTTTCTTCAGTAATTTAAGCGCATCAAGGTTGTCTCCCTCTATTATTAAATGTCTCGTTGTCTCCGGATGGATCGACTCCTCAGGGATGGGCCTCCACAAACAAGTTGTGGGAGTGTCGGCCTCGATCTCTGCCTCCTTGCGACCTTCCCAATGCAAACCATAGGGTGCGGGTTTCTCTCTTGTTGTCGAGTCCAACGACTTTGGAAGAGCCTGCTGCAGACGCTCCCAGTCGAGCTTCCCCTCAGGGAAGGCTTCGGGAAACAGTTGCTGTAGTTGTTTGAGGCGATCCATTAGCAGAGGTCAATGCGTGTTGCTGGCATGGTAAAATGGTAAACCCGTTGCTGTAGTTGTTTGAGGCGATCCATTCGCAGAGCTTATCGTAGGAAGACAGGCCACTCACCGAGTCGTGCGGGCTTCGGAAAATGAGACCTCCAGCACTGTAGAATGTCGGGCTGTTTGCAGCCTCTTGCAACAAATGAGCAGCCATCATCAGAAAAAACCTCTTAGGGTCTCTACACACTCTTGAACGTTGGAGTTCATCTCACGCTCTTGTGGTGACAGACTTATCGTATTCTTGAGCATGCGTAAAGTATTTCTTTCTGTTGCTTGGAATGAACTTGAAGCTTGGTTGCGTTATACTAGCAATTCTGTGCAGCAATCCTACAATGTTTGACCACCGTAGAAGGAAGAGCATCATGGCTGGGATCGAGAGAAGAGGTTTCATGACTGGGATCGAGAGAAGAGATTGGCAACAATCGCGAGGCCTCTTGGGCTGGTGGGGGAGGAAGGTTATCGTTGTCTGTTGGGTTGGACTGATGGTAGGAGCCTGGCTTCAGCCCTCTTTGGGGTCTGCTGTGCCCCTTTCGATAAGACAAGTCACATCTCCTGCGAAGAAGCCTCCTGCTTCCTCTCCCACGTCCCGGCACCGAGTGTCATCGCGTCAACTTTCATCATCCTGGATGCGTGGTATGACGGTGTCGTGTTTTGGTTGGGGGGCAGCCTGGGCTTCACCTCTCATGTATCGCACGATGCTCGATCTCAAAAAACTGGGAACCAACTGGATCAGCTATCATCCTTATTCCTGGATTCAAAACAATGGTCGGATTAATTATCGACGTTCCACACGACAACCTACCGTTGTTAATCCTCTGCGATTTGCAAAAAAACTGGGCCTTAAAGTGATGCTCAAGCCCCACATTGGACATTGGGGTTCTAAATTCGACTGGCGAGGTAGCATCAAGTTTAAGCAGGAACGTTCTTGGCGTCGTTTCTTTCAACACTATCTGGATTGGATTGTGATCCAAGCCAGGATGGCCCAGGCTGGAGGAGCACAGATCTTCTCCGTGGGAGTCGAGTATCGACAGACATTGCATCGCGACAAAGACTGGCGTCGAATTATCGCTGCTGTACGCAAAGTCTACAAAGGTAAGATTACGTACTCTGCGAACTGGGACTCCTTTCCAAAGGTCAAATTCTGGGATGCCCTGGATTATATCGGTATCCAAGCCTACTTCCCGATCTCCAAAAAGAAAGATCCCTCCACAAAGGAACTGCGAAGAGGCTGGTCGAAGTGGCTGTCACAAATCTGTAAGTTCTCTGCAAAGTTTAATAAGCCGGTGATCTTTACAGAGTTAGGCTACAACTGGGCCTCTCACGCCGCAGCACGTCCCTGGGACCACAGTCAGGGGGGAGCCAAAGCTGGAAAAATCAAGCTCCGATGTATGAAAGTTGCTTTGGAAGAGGTGCCCAAAGCCTCTTGTGTCAAAGGCGTCTTTCTGTGGAAATGGTTTCCCTCCTTTGCCAGAATCTCCAGCAATTATACTCTTCAGTATCCTGCCATGCGACGTGTCCTTCGCGCTTGTTGGAAGAAATAGATCGGAACCCCAACCCAAGGTTCGCCTACTTCTTTGATGATTTCCAAAGATTTGTAATTTTGTAATTTTGTAATACGCGAACGCTGGGTCCGACTTTGGACTTCGGATCCC
>JALTMC010000774.1 GCA_027005175.1 Myxococcales bacterium | reverse complement strand
ATGGTACACCACCCACGGGTAATGCCAATTACGCATGGATTCAACACATCCTGCATCACCTCGCTCCCAATGGGTCAGCAGGATTTGTTCTGGCGAATGGCTCGATGTCTTCGATGCAATCGGGAGAAGGTGCTATTCGTGAAAAGATAATCCGTGCCGACCTTGTCGATTGTATCGTTGCTCTTCCCGGTCAACTCTTCTACGCCACGCAGATCCCTGTGTGCCTGTGGTTTCTTTCCAAAAGCAAAACTGCCAAAGGGTTTCGCAACCGTCGAGGTGAGACGCTGTTTCTGGATGCTCGAAAACTAGGACAGATGGAAACTCGTGTGCACCGTGTCTTCAACGACGAGGCTATTCAAAAGATCGCTGGTACCTATCACAACTGGCGCAATATTGGCGGTGATTACGAAGACATTCCTGGTTTCTGCAAGTCTTCCACATGGAAAGAAATTGAGACTCATGGCTTCGTCTTGACCCCAGGGCGGTATGTGGGGGCAGAGGAGGTGGAAGATGATGGTGTTTCTTTTGAAGACAAGATGAAACACTTGACCCAAACCCTCTCTGAACAATTCAAGCAAAGTGACGAACTCACAGCCCGTTGTCGCGAAGCACTTCATTCCCTGGGCTATACGATCTGAAACCTTGTGGCTGTTCCTCCTGACGGAGACAATTCATGTTATTTTACGATCGCATCCTGAACAAAATTCAAAAACGCTTTCCTCCTCTGGCTTTCTTGCTAAAGTATCTTCTTCTCCCACTGGCCTTCCTTGAGTGGTTCTTTTTTCATGTACCTATGTGGTTGCCTGGCTTAAAAGGTCGTATTGCCCCCCGGTTTAAACACACCTCTTCAGACCTGCATGAGATGCCTCGCTTTGCCTCTCAATGGTTGCCATTCACCTTATGGATGCTACTTTTTATCATTGTGACAGGCTTACTCACTCACTTCCAGATCCCTGGTGGGGCCTGGGTTGGCCTGCTCCTTTGTCTGTTTGCGATCTCTGTTATTTTGGGACTCAATTATCGCAGTGCAGCGATCCAATACTGGTACAGCGTGGTCGCAGCATCTGAATTCAATCGCCTGCCTCGAACCCTGATCCCTCACCTCAATGAACTCACTACCAATGAAGAGGAGCGTGAAGCTCTCAAGCGTGTTCCCTTCCTCAAACGTCTCGCGGTCTTTTCTGTTGCCTGGATGCTCCTGCTTTTTCCACTCATGTTTCAGGCCCTGCACGAGATCTCAGGGTTCCTTCCCAAGGCAAGCCACTTTAACCTGTGGCAGTGGTTTGTGCTCTCAGCAGAGAGCGTGCTTAAGTCCCTTTTCCTGGATGTGTTCGAAATCTTCAAAGTCAATCTCACTGGTGTTGCTTTGTCGTCCAAGGAGTCTTGGGAGCAGGGAATTATCCTGGGCTTTCGCTTTGTCTCTGACTTGCTGGTGGTGAACACGGTCCTCTCGTTGGCTTTTGGCAAAGATGATCCTGTCGAACAATCCGCAAAACTTTGGGCCAAAGAAGCCTGGGAAGGCAAAGAAGAGTCGCTTCGTAATCTCAATCGACTCGGAGAAGAAGGCGCAAAAGAATTTCTTGCCCGCGCTCATGAACAACAACACAGCGTCAATGAGTGGTTTTCTATCGAGAAATATCGTCCTCTGACCAATGAAGTTGTGCTGTGGGCATTGGCGATGGAGTCTGATGAAAATCGGCAGAAGATTGCATCTCTTTCTCTCTCTCAATGTAGAGATATTACGGATGCGGCCTTATCTCATCTCGCTGCTCTGCCAGAGTTGGATTCTCTGGATCTATCACGCACCCAAATCACGGACGAAGGATTGCAGGCCATTTCCAATCTAAAACTTCGTATGCTTGACTTGTCCTACTGCGAGAACATCACTGACAAAGGTTTGCAAACAGTAAAACAAGGTAAGCTCTCCCAGTATCTGAAGCAACTCAAGCTTTCCAATTGTAAAAAAGTGGGCGATGAAGGTGTTCGTGCTCTCCGGTATTGTCCCAATCTAACTCTCCTGGATCTTAGTGGCCTTCCAAAACTAACGGATGATGGCGTCGATGCTCTGGGTGATGAGCATAAGGACCTACCTGTCGCTCCTCCACTACAGCGAGTCAACCTACGTGATTCCACCGATGTGAGTGAGATTATGATCGACCTCTTGAAAAGCTACTTTCCCAACATTCGAATTACTCGTCCAACATTGCGTAATCTCTGATCCGTGAAATATATCATTGTTGAGGAATCCCAATGCTACAACGCTATGAACAAGAAATTATCAGTGCCCGAGAGAGACTGTTCCCGTTTCAAGCAGACTCCGGCTTATCCGAAGAGAACTTTCTTCAGGCTCTACTGACCCTGGTATGGCTCAAACAACGCACCTTTGGCGAGGATAGCTCTCATTCCTTTACAGAGATGCTTACATCTCGAAGCGTCAAAGCTTATCTTGAGGAGTGGGCAGAGGAAGCTGGTGTTGACCCCGCATTTGCCAAACAAGTATGCTCTCTCAAGGTTGCTATCCTCAAGGACATTGCAACAACTCTAGAAGGCTTGACGCCTGACCCCTCTGAGGATGGAACAGCATGGTTCACAGAGTTGTATGAAGCATGTCTGGATCATTATGCTTACCAAAATCAGTTACAAGACTACACTGCCCCCAGTCTGGTTGAATTAATGGTTCATCTTGTTGATCCCGCTGGAGGCCGGATTATGGACCCTGCCTGTGGTCATGGTGGTATGCTGGTTCATGCCATGCATTATATCGAAGTCAAGGAACCTTATGAAGACTTTGAGTTAGTAGGACAAGACAAACAGAACGATTATGTCGAACATACCAATATGCGA
>JALTMC010000773.1 GCA_027005175.1 Myxococcales bacterium | reverse complement strand
CCATCAATGGGTCATGAGGTTCCCGTGAGGTCATTGCGAATTTACGACAGTTCAAAAGAAAGGAGTCATTGCTGTTGGATGCTCAGGCTCAGGCTTGCTTCAGTGGTGAACACAAATCAAGTCTGTACCGCGAATCCAATATACGGTAGACTTGGCGGGCCAGTGAGCAACATGTAAAAGTTGTTGGAGCAGCGATCCTATAGTGTCGCCAATCGTCGATACTCCTTAAATCGGCCTATCGTTTTTTTCACGATATTCCTCTCTTTGTATCGCTCTTGATCAAATGGACCTCTTTTCCTTTGGTTGGACTTCCATGGGGCAATCGATTGCTCCCGTTCACTTTCAGATAGTTCCGGATAGCTTTGGAACGGAACGCTTTGTCTCCCGCGATTGCATTCTTGAAGGTTATCCGTTTGTAGGCTCTTAATACTGTAACCTTTCTTGTTCTCCATTCGTGAAAATTCGTGCCATTCGTGGATCTTGTCCATTCAACAACAGCACCTGCTTGCGTTGGCGTTCTTGTCAGCAATTGGCAACCATCGCAAACAAGGCACGCTCGAACTCGAACTCTCTGCCCTCACTCAGCCGAGCAATCCACTTGCCTAGTTCCAGGCGTTTACAAAGGGCTTCCAGAGCGTACACATCACCATCAACATCTCCAATAGCCTACCTGCACAATTCCTCAACAACTTTTTCATATCCTCAAAGCGTAGGAAGCGTCAGGATATTCTCAAGCATCAAAAAGCTTCCTTAACAAGGTAGGACACTCAACCGGCTCAACAGCCACTTGAACGCAGAAAGAGGGTACTATGAAGTCACAACAACTACTTATTGGTTTTGGTTTGTTTGCCGTAATGATCGTGATAGAGATGATTTGGTCGTGGCGAAAACAGCGTGAGGTGTACAATGCCAAAGAGACGGCGTCGAATCTATTTATCATCACAGGACTAATGATGCTTCGACCCCTTAATATAGCTTGGAAGGTTGCGGTATTGGGAGTTATCAGTCCGTTTCGATTTGCAACCATTCCCAACAATATCTGGACTGTTCTTTTGGCTGTGGTCGCTGTGGACTTCTTGTACTACTGGCAACATCGGGTTTATCATGAAGTTCGGTTGCTGTGGACTCTTCACAATGTACATCATTCTAGCCCATGGATGAACTTCTCGACCTCATTTCGACTCAACTGGTTGGGTCCCCTGGTCGCGCCGTTCTTTTTAATCCCCGCCGTACTGGTGGGCTTTTCACTCAACTCGATCCTGGTATTTTTCTTATTAAATCTTTTCTTTCAGTTCTTTTTACACACCGAGTCTGTAGATAAAATCCCATTCATCGAAGGTTGGATCAATACACCGTCAGCTCATCGGGTACACCATGGCTCGAATCCAGCTTATATCGACAAAAACTACGGTGGTATATTGATGGTGTGGGACCGCATCTTTGGAACCTATCAGCCCGAGGAGGAGAAAGTTATTTACGGTGTGACAACCGGATTCATGGGGCACAATCCCATCAAAGCGATCTTCGGTCCATTGTACAACTACCTGCGTGGTGAATTTGTACGCGAAAAACACAACATCCCCGGGCAAGAAAAAGTAGCCAATCCAGTTCCGGCCCAAACTCCGGTCCAAACTCCGGTCCAAACTTCCGAACGCCTCGCCTGGACCCAAACACCTTCTTGATGATACACTTTCTCGATGATACGAGTTGACGAACTGGCCATGTTTGAAGGCCAATGGAGACCTTTTACCTCGACAACCTCAAACGAACCGTTCGCCCCACCACAGGAGGGTTGGTTGGAGGTGATGCTTTTGAAGGATTTGAGTAACGGATGACTTCCAACCAGCAGCGATTTTCGTGGTTTCTTGTCGGTACCCTGGGATGTTTGGTGATGCTTCGCTTTTGTATTGCAGCTCCAAGCACCATGGACTACTGGTTCTTTCTAGCCAAAGGCGGTCGAGTATGGGATATGGGCTTCTCCGCTTTGGGAGGCCCCAACCCCTTTGCATTTACAACCCCGCCGGGTAGCATATTCTTCGACAAAGAGTGGCTCTTCGAACTCTTCTTACGTATGCTCTGGCAGTACACTGGGTACTCTGGCACAGTCCTCTATCGAAGCCTAACGATCCTCTCCTGGGTTGTCCTCTTCTTGTGGATATGCCGACGCCTCCATGCAGACGCATGGCTCTCTCTGCTGGTCTTCCTCACAGGTATGATGACACTGCTCATGCCACGGATGAGTGTTCGCCCGCATGTGGTCGGTTATATCTTTTTGCTGCTCCTGTTTGGAATGCTTGTTCGCCCTCCCAAGACGATCTACCTCTGGATCACAGGCTTAATCTTTGTCGCGTGGGCCAATATCCACGGCTCCTTTGTCATGGGAGGGGCCTTACTTGGAAGCTATGGCGCGTGGGCTCTATTGGCACCCATCCTACTGAAGAATCGCGCTCCAGAGCAGGCAGAGCGTGCCAGGCAATGGCGAAGTTGGTGGTATCTTTTACCCCTGCTTCCCTTGTTGGTATGTATCAATCCTTTTGGTTGGAAGCTGTGGAAAGTGATTTGGGCATTCCAGCGAGAAGTGTCGGCTGTTTCGGACCCGATGATCCTCCCGGAGTGGGAGTCCTTTTCACTTCAGAGTGCCTATGGTCTCTCCTTCGCAATCCTTCTAACCTTAACCATCAGCACCTGGTTTCACCGTGAGAACCGGATCTATACAGAGAGACTCGGATGGATCGCAGTTGTCGCGTTGTTGGGTTTCTCCAACATGCGATTTGTGGGCCTTGGCTTCTTGATGCTAGGGCCACTCCTTGTGTCACAGTTGCAACCCTTTCTATCAGGCAAGGGACGCCCCATCCTCTTTCTACTTTGGGGAACCTCTACACTTGTCTCTCTATGGCCTGCTTGGCACTACGCACCTCCCATACGAATCACTCCCAACCTGCGCGAAGAGCCAGAAGAAGTACTCTCGATCCTGGACAAACACAAGCAGCTCTCCGGTCATATTTATACCAACATTCACCCCACAGGGTATCTGAGTTTTCGGTTTCCAAAGCGCTTTAAAATAGCGTACGACACACACACCATCACACCCGGATTTGCAAAGTGGAGCCAAGAGTATAAACGCTCCATGGTGGACATGCGCTTCTGGGAGTCCTATTGTCACAAATACCGTTGTGACCTGGTTCTTATCGATATGAAAGATCAGCGAATGGTTTTGGTCGCAGCACACCTACAGAGTCATCCTCAATGGAAACCCATCCAGATGACTTTGCGCTGGGTTCTCTATGCACGAAAAGACTACGCACCACAGGTGTTAAAGCCACACCACTACAACATCCTACGATCATTCTACACCTTCTCTAGCACCCGCTATTCCGACAAAACAAAGGTCCAATACAGGCGGGAACTCCAACGCTTGGACGCGCAGCCTTTTGGCCGTCCTTTGGCCGATGCCATTCGAGCCTATGCAACACTTCGCCAACACAAGCTCCTCCCTCGCTCTCCCTTGCGAAAGCTCACTCCACAAGAACAACAGAAGCTTCGCGCTATCCTTGTGACGTTGAAAAAGTCCCTACAAGATGCTCCCTGGCACCCTGGCATCCACTACAATCTGGGACTCACTCTGGCAGCCTTGCAGCTTCCCAAAGCGGACTCTCATTTACAACAAGCCAGCCGATGGAACCCCTTCTGGATGCAACCTCGTCTCGCCTTACTTCGCTATTGGTGGCAACAAAAGAAAGACAAACAAGTCAAAAAAGTTCAAAAAGATCTGATGCGTTTGGGAAGACGAGGACAACAAGTATTACGCTGGTTTCAACAACACATCCAGTGATAGAAACAATGGAAGATCTGGAGCCTTGGAATATATTCCGAGGCGTGAAGGTCAATCTACGTGGATGCTTCCACGAGCCATTCTTGTGCTAGAAGTTTATCATGTCCACTCCACAAGGAGGCCACAAACATGTCTCCAACCACCAAATCAGCCACACCATGAGGAGTTCCGGTCATCACTAAGTCTCCGTCACAGAGATGAAAATGCAATCCTACTTCTTTCAGGATCTGAGCGGGCTTATGAATCATCTCTGCCACCCCACCCTTTTGCCGAAGGACTCCGTTGATTTCTAACTGAAGCCATAGCGTATCGAAAGAGTTAGGAATAGCTACAAAAGAGCTAAACACAGCTGAGCCATCAAAGGCTTTGGACTTCTCCCAGGGCAGACTTTTTGCTTTTAACCGCTGTTGTACTTCGACCAGGGTTAGATCAAAACCAAGCCCAACAGCCACAGGTTTACCACCTTCCATCAACAGCGTAATCTCTGTCTCAAATCGACATCGCTGCGACGGACAGAGTAACCGCTCACTGATCGATGAATTCGGTTTAATAAAAAGCACCAACTCCCCAGGATCGGAGTTATTCAGCTCTTCGATGTGCTTAACATAATTTCGCCCCACACAAACAATCTTGGATGGGATAAAAACCTGGTCATCAAATGAAATCGTAGGCATGATTTTGGGTTCAGACTTCTTGCTTCGAATGGGAAGAAAACTCTCTACAACGCTGCCTCACCACCCATAGAATAGGCAGCACCTGCCAGTGCGATATCTTTGAGCATATTGAGCATCGCTACTTGCTTTTCCATACCGCCTGCACTCATGACTGTAGGAAGATGAATGGTCAGAGCAAAGACAAGAAGCATGCTGCCAAGAGCGATGCCAGCCCAAAGCGTAAACTTACCTGTGATAAAACATAAACATCCCATCACAAGGACAGCACCTGTAGCATAGATCCACATCACAGCAGGACCGGGCACCCAGTTGGGAACCATCCCCACCATCTTCGATGCCCCCATCCAATGAAAAGCACCAAAAACACCAAACGGTAACGCAAACAGAATGCGGGCCAATCTACCTGTGACCAAGCCCATAAAACCCGTATCATACGACATATGTTACTCCCTTACCCAAGTTTCTTTACCCAAGTTTCTTTACCCAAGCTTCTTTACCCAAGCTTCTTTACCCAAGCTTCTTTACCCAAGCTTCTTTACCCAAGTCGCTTTTTGCCCTTGCCAGGACACCGGGCTCGCTTTGCCAAACGCAGCCAGATCCCCTGAACGATACGCTTCATTTTGGGATTTAAGCGCAACAACTTCTTCTTGGGCAACTTGAGTTTTTTTGTAACCGATTGGATGGTTTCACCACGACGTACTTTATAACAAGATTTTTGCAAGCGTCGCAAGCGTCGAAGTCGTAGCCTGCGCAAACGTGCAAGCCGACCGGGCCAATGCTTCCATAACCAGGAAGGAGGATAGCGACGTCGGAATCTTCGAGTGGAAGAGGAGAGCGCCCATAGCATTCGACGACATCGCCAACGCTTCTTCGCTGTAGCCTTGGGCACAATCAAATAACGACGTTTGCGTAAATCTTTGTTGTTCCAAACATGGTTGACTTGTTTTAAAATACGAACACGGACGCCAAATTGCGCAGCGATTTTACGCAATGATGCTCGCGGAGAGACACGCACAGACAAGAGCTTAAGATGGGTCTTTTTTCTTCGAAAGAAATGTTGAACCTTTTGCACACATTTGTGGGGAATACGGAGCGGATAACGACGACCCGGAGGCGTCGCCCAGGAAGATAACTCTGGATTGTAAAAACGCAGCTCTTTGACAGAGAGCCCTGTCGCTTTTCCTACCGCTTGCAAAGAGACCGGTCCCGGCGTGCGAACCACACGCCAACGAACAGCAGGAAAGGGCTTTGGCATACGTCGATTCTTCGGAGGATTCCGCCAATAATGAACAAGGGTAAAAAAACGTGGGACATGCAACCTTGTTTCACGTGGTACTCGACATCTCCCAGTTTGACGCATCTGCCAAAAAGACATCTTGGGACATCGTTTTATGATCTTGTCCACACAGCCTTCCCCACAGTTATAAGCTGCGATAACAAGAGGCCAACTGCGATACCTTCGATAAAGCCACTTCATATAATGGATCATGGCATGAGTGGCTTTCACGACATCGCGTCGCTCATCAACCCAGGACGTAATCTTAAGCCCAAAACGACGCCCCGTGTGCGACATAATCTGCCACATACCCATCGCACGTTTTCTCGAATGCAACCGCAGCAAAAAGCTCGACTCATTGCCAGCAAGCATCATCAAACCGAGTGGAACACCGTGTCTTTTAAAGATCGACTTAAACAACCTCTCATAACGTGTCAAACGCTTCAGAACAATCCAGGTAAAACTCCATCGCTGTCTACTATAGTGACGAAAGACCCTCTTAAATCCAGGTGCCTTCATCGGAATTTTAAGTGCAGGGTATACAAACGATGAACGACGAATACGCCGACGCTTTCGCTGAACCAATCTTGGCCTCACCACCCTCACAATCTTGCCCGACTTCACTTTCGCAAGAATAGATCGTAATGCAGGCTTTCTCACAACGAACCGCGATACAGGCTTTCTCACAACAACGGAGCGTGATACAGACTTCACAACAACGGAGCGTGATACAGACTTCACAACAACGGAGCGTGATGAAGGCTTTTCAACAACAGATCGTGATGAAGGCTTTTCAACAACGGAGCGTGATGAAGGCTTTTCAACAACAGATCGTGATGAAGGCTTTTCAACAACTGACTGTGATACAGGATTTTCAATAACTCTGCTTTGCTGTTTTACAGGCTTTGACGTGGGAGAAGGAGCAGTTTTAACAGCACGGCTCGTCGGAACAGGATATGAAGTTGGGACGACCCTTAACTGTTTGTGTTGTGGGGTGCACCCCCACCCAAAACAGGCATAGAATCCAAAAATAAAAAAAAGATACAATGGATACATAAGGAATTCTGCGTTCAAGTGGCCGACGACCTCGTTCAAGCGACCGACGACCTCATTCAAGTGGCCGATGACCTCGTTCAAGCGACCGACGACCTCATTCAAGTGGCCGACGACCTCGTTCAAGTGGCCGACGACCTCATTCAAGAAGTCGGCTCAATCATAGTCAGTCATGACATAGACTGTCAAAGATCTCACACAGTACGATCAATCCAGGATTTTTTCAGAGTGCTTCTTCCCAGCTTGGGTGTTGAAGAAGCTCCCATTCTGTGAAGGAGAGGAAGACTTTGCGGGCAAGGCCAACATCCGGTCGATGGAGATGAAGACAGATCGTCTGTTTTTCAATCTCTTCAATCCAGTATTCACCGTTGGGATGCAACAGGTCACGATGCAATCCTTTCAGGTGTTTGGAGATGCGATGCAGACGTTTGTAATGAGGGTCTTCAAAGCGTTCAAACTGTTGGTTTCGGCTAACATTTTCTTCAAACAAAAGCTGGATGAGAAGCTCATATTCTACCGATGAAATGTCTTCCATTGGAGGGACAGAGACCTCAGGAACCGGTGTTTTTGGTATCATTGTACTCAGCCACGAAGTTGTGGTTGCGAGTTTCGGTCAGGAATCCATGTTTGTCTCTCGACTCCTAGCTTGTAACTCGCGACTCTGTAGAGCAAGCATTGTTTAAATCAAATATGGGATTGGATCTTCCATTTGATTTTCTGCGAAACCTTTGCGTCGAAGCAAGCAAGCATCGCAAGAGCCGCATGCTCTCCCATCCTCTGTGGGGTCGTAACACGTCGATGTTAAGGAGTAATCGACACCCAAAGATAACCCCGTAGCAACAATCTGAGCTTTCGTCATGTGTAGCAGTGGAGTGTGAATGCTGAGTTTCCTTTGTCCCTCCACAGCAGCTTTGGTCGCGAGATTTGCCATATTCTCGAATGCTTCGATAAATTCGGGACGACAGTCGGGATAGCCAGAGTAATCGAGGGCATTGACTCCAATAAAGATAGAAAAACAGGAGAGGACCTCAGCCCAAGCCAGAGCATAAGACAAAAATACGGTATTTCGAGCAGGAACATAAGTAACAGGGATGCTATCCTCCATTTCGTTGATGGAGCGGTCTTTGGGGACCTCAAAAGCATCATCGGTGAGAGCAGATCCACCAAAAGCACGCAGGTCGATATCGACAATACGATGTTCTATCACACCGGTTTGTGCTGCGATTTGTGCAGCCATTTTGAGTTCATGTTCGTGACGTTGGCCATAACGAAAGCTCAGCGCATAAACGTCAAAACCTTGAGACAATGCGATCGCCAGGCAAGTTGTGGAATCGAGCCCACCGCTTAACAGCACGACAGCCTTCGGCCTGTCGGTCATTCCCTATTCTCCTTCTCTTATTGTTTGTGAAAATTGCGTCAGTTCCCACCAAAGCATCCTTCTGTGTCTCTTCTTGGTATTCCACGAGAGCCCTCTACGTTCCCGAGCAGGCAGTTTTCTGTAAATCAAGTTCAATCCGTCTCCTCTTGGTGTTCCACGAGAGCCCTCTATGTTCCCGAGCAGGTAGTTTCTGTAAACCAAGTTCAATCCGTCTCCTCTTGGTGTTCCATGAGAGCCCTCTACGTTCCTGAGCAGGCACTCGCTTTCTGTTCCAACAATCTTTGAACCTCAGTTTCCATGACCTTCATATTTGGAACACCAACAAAAACACGTCGGACTCGACCACATCGATCAATCAAAACGCTGTGAGGGATACGTTGTATTCTTCCAAAAATCGTTGTGCCTCGATAGATCGTCGCGTTGGCAACCAAGACAGGATAATCAATTTGCAGGTAGTTTACAAACGGCTTGAGGATCTGGCTTACCTGACGATCCAGTGCTACACCTACGACAAGAAAGCCCTTTTGTCGATTCATCAGGTAAAGTTTTTTAAGCTTGGGAATAATATGCAGGCAGGGCATGCAGTAGCTAGCAAAAAAATCGACAACAGCGACCTTTCCACGCAAGGCAGAGAAAGGGAAATCGACAGTATTGAGTTGGGGTAAAGAGATAGCGTAGAGCGGCGTCACCGAGGCCCTTTTGGGTTTGACCTGTTTGGGAACACAGCCTGTGGTACAAAGAGCCAAAGTTAGGATTCCCAGCCCTACCACGCTCAGGTACGTATCGTTCTTTAACTTTCTCAGTCGGTTGTACCGCATATGTCATTTAATCCTGTGTGGACGGGGTAGAAGAGTGGCCAGATTCGGAAACAATCCAGCGTTCTCCATCACTCGAAAGAGAGGACGGTTCTGTTGACTCAACCTGTGACTTTTTGTCATCAACATGACTTGCTTTGTTGGTGTTGCTCTCTTTACCATTGTCATCCAAAACCTCGAAGGGTTCGATAGCTTTGGGAGTTTCGGTTTTCAGAGAATGAATCAAGACCTCTTCCAGTTCTGTATTCAGGTGAAGGTCTTGCTGTGGAAAAGCAATAACTATGCCGAGTTCTTCAAATTTGCGTTCCACTTCAAATCGCAGGTCACTTAAGATATCGAACCGCTGCATGGGGTTATTAATTCCGGCCCATAATTCAAAATCAAGAGAGCTGGAACCAAAGTCTTCAAATCGTACAAAGGGAGGTGGTACTTGCACGACCTGTTCATGCTCACGTGCGATTTGTACCATTGTGGCACGTACCAAAGAGACGTTGCTACCGTAGGCCACGCCGATTTTGAGTTGTGCATAAATATAAGAGGGCCCCAGGCTCCAGTTGATCACTTTGGTGGTGAGGATATCTGCATTGGGCACCAGGATTAACTTGCCATCATTGGTTTCAATGGTTGTGCTGCGAGGACTAATCTCTCTCACAATTCCAACCACACCACCCACTTCGATAACATCACTCACTTTGATGGGTTGACCAAACGTCAAGATCATACCGGAGATAAAGTTGTTGGCAATATTTTGCAAACCAAAACCGACACCAATACCGATAACACCAGCAAAGACAGCTAGAATACCAATTCCGACTCCCATCCATTGCAAGCCAAAGAGCAATCCAACAACAAAGACAACATAACCAACAACAGTGTTGGCGGCGTGTTGGTTGGCGAGAGACATACGCAACGCTGGATATACAAACTCTCTCAGATTACTTTTCAAGAAGCGCGACAACCACATGGAAGCAGCCATAGCGCAAACAAATTTAAGCAGAGAGAGCAAAGTGATCTGTGTATTTTGGATATGAAAGAAAGGACGGGTAAACAGGCTTGCGATGGTGGCAAAGCCATAGGCCACTCCCCAGATTTCGAAGGAGAGAAAGACCACCAAAAAGGCCAAGATAAGTCCAGAGAGCCAACGTGTCAGGCGCAATAAGTTGCGTGCCCATCGTTTTTCGACATGAACGAGCCCTGCTTCCTTACGAGAAAATCCAAACGCCCACAAGCCAAAGGTCCAGATAAGCTGATATATCGCATAAGCCGCAATAAGCAGGAGAATGGTTTGTCCTGAGCTTCGGGCCAGATATGTAGCGAGATTGATATAGCCAGCAACATAGAGAGCAAAGAGCCCAACCATCAAGAGAAGAGCGAGCAGATAGAAGCGGTCAAGAAAGATAAAAAGACCTCGTCCGATTTTGATGTCTGTTGGGATCAGTTGGAGAACGTCTTCTTTGCTCAGAAAGATCACCAGCAAAGAGACCAACAGGAATCCATAGAAGAGAATGCGTAAATGGTAGAGGAAAGGTTCCGAATACCCTAGCTGCTCAAGAACTTGTAGAAAAGGGATATAAAAAAAAGCAAACCCAGCAAAGACCTTACAGACTCGACGAAAGCGACGCGCAAAATCATCCTTTAAGTTGGAGAGGAATCGGACACGAGAGTCATCGGCAAAAAGAAAATCTCCGAGAATCCAAACCACACGAACAACCAGAACCATCAAGCCCAGGGAGAAGAAGGTCTGGTTCCAGCCGTGAGGTAGCTGAAAGGCCCATAGCGCAGTGCTCATCGCAAACAAAAAAGCCATATAAGGAAACAAGTCATAGAGAGTGCGTGAAGCGAGTAACAAGAGCTGCCACATCGGC
>JALTMC010000772.1 GCA_027005175.1 Myxococcales bacterium | reverse complement strand
CCTTGAAGCTTTGATGCCATCGCTTTGGCGATCCGGCTGCGCTGAGCTAAGTAGTACTTCGCAATCAGTTGACCTTGCTCCTGTTGATGCCTGGCCTTGATCTTCGCGATCTGCTTTTGATGCTTGGCGCGGATCTGAGCCAACTGATTCTTACGTACTTCTTTGTCCTTCGTTGTGACTTTTTCCAGCTCTTCTTTGTGTTTGTTCTTCAGGTCCTGGCCGAGTTCAAGGCTTTGTTTCTTTCGCAACACAGAGATCTTGTCTCTCAGCACTTTGGGCAGTGGCTTGAGATCCGTCGCGAGCGTGTTGGCGATCTTACTTGCTTGCTTGTGTGCGAGAGCTTCTGCGTTTTTGATCTCTTTCTTGGAGTAGGGAACACCCAATCTCGACATGGCGCGAACAGTGGAGGGGATCCCGGCAAAGTTTGTCTTGTTTTTAAGCATCCATGCATACGAAGGCATGATGGATTGCTGAACGACCGAGCGTGGATTCCTCATGTGGTTGTAGTGCCAGAGATGACTGTATTTCCCTCCGATACGATGGAGGTCTGGACCAATACGGCGTGAACCCCACTGGAAAGGATGGTCATACACAAACTCTCCGGGCTTGCTATACTCTCCGTATCGCTCTGTCTCCGCCCGGAAGGGTCGGATCATTTGAGAGTGACAGTTGTAACAACCCTCTCGTAGGTACAAATCACGACCTGCCAATTCAAGGGGGGTATAGGGCTTTACCGACTTGATTGTGGGTACGTTGGAGCGGATGAGGAACGTGGGGATGATCTCAAACAAAGAGGCAACGGAAACAGCAACAACGACCCAAACAGTCAGGCGGAAAGGAAGCCGTTCCCATCGCCGGTGCCAGTTCATGGACTGGAACTCTTCCAATTTGTAGGCTGCATCAACAACAGGAGCACCGGTTTCTTTCAACTTGGATTGAAACGCGGGACGCTTATCTTCCTTGAGAGGTCGAAGGGCGGGAGCTTCGTGGATGGTTTCGGGTAAGTTGCGATGGGGGCGGTTGAGCCAAGTCATCAAGGTGTTAAACAACGCAATACAAACACCTGTGAGGTAAAGCAAACCACCCAGAGCGCGAAGCTTGTAGTGAGGCATCAGCTTGAGAACGGTCTCGACAAAGTCTGGGTAGGCGAGGTGTCCTGTAGAGTCGAAGGCACGCCACATCAAGCCCTGGGTCAAGCCAGCGACATACATCGACACGATATACAGCAGGATTCCGATGGTTCCAATCCAAAAGTGAAGCTCCATCAAGCCTTTGCTCCAAACCTTGGTTTGGAACAGTCGCGGTAACATCCAGTAGATGATTCCAAAGGCTAAAAATCCGTTCCATCCAAGTGTACCACTGTGAACATGAGCAATGGTCCAGTCGGTGTAGTGAGACAAGGCATTGACGGACTTTATCGAAAGCAAGGGGCCTTCAAAAGTGGACATACCATAGAAGGTAATGGCGACGACCATAAATTTAAGGACAGGATCTTCTGCCACTTTATGCCACGCACCGCGCAAGGTCAGCAGACCGTTGATCATACCACCCCAAGAAGGCATCCACAGCATGACGGAGAATACCATACCGAGAGTCGTGGCCCATGCGGGCAACGCTGTAAAGTGTAGATGGTGTGGTCCAGCCCAAATATAAAGAAAGATCAAAGACCAAAAGTGGAGAATGGACAGGCGATATGAAAAGACGGGTCGCTCCGCCGCTTTGGGTAAGAAGTAGTACATCATGCCCAAGAACGGAGTGGTGAGTACAAAGGCTACCGCGTTGTGACCGTACCACCACTGCATAAAGGCATCCTGGACACCTGCATAGATAGAGTAACTTCGCAGGATTCCTGCTGGAACAACGAGGTTGTTAAAGATATGTAGGATCGCTACAGTGATGATCGACGCGATGTAAAACCAGATCGAGACATACAGATGTCGCTCGCGGCGTTTTACAATCGTGCCAAAGAAGTTGATGGCAAAAACCACCCAGATCAGCGCAATCGCGATATCAATGGGCCACTCCATCTCTGCATACTCACGCGACTGGGTGATCCCCAATGACAGCGTAATGACAGTGGCGACGATAATCAGCTGCCAGCCCCAAAAGTGGATCTTGCTGAGAGCGTCGCTGAACAAACGCGCCTTCAGCAGACGTTGGGAGGAGTAATACACGCCCGCAAAGATCGCATTGCCCGCAAACGCAAAAATAACCCCGTTGGTATGAATGGGGCGAAGACGACCAAAGGATGTCCAAGGTAGGCCGAGGTTCCAGTGAGGCCAGAACAGCTGACTCGCTATGATGACCCCCACCGACATCGCGATCAGACCCCAAACTAAGGTCGCGATCACGAACTGGCGCACAATACCATCGTCGTATGTGAACTTTTCCATCTGTGTGTGTGTACTCATTCGTCCATCCTTCTCATTCACCTTGTGATCTCTTCTCTTCTCTCAACATCTCGAACCAGGCCTTTCATCACGAACTTTTGACTTCTTCAACTCCCGATAAAGACAACTCTCCATAAAGAGTTTTTTCGACTCCCTATAAAGCCCGAACTTATGCCGACAACCTACATGATCTGTCAATACCCTTCTTGATTTATGTCAATTGGTAAACAAATCCCTTGAAAAGGATGGCCTTTGGAAAAGGCAGAACATCTGGACGGCCTTTGGAAAGGCCAGAACATTTAAAATTTATTTTTTTAAACGAACTCATTTTCTCCTCATCCGTTTGACCACACAGGCAGCAAACATTCATCAAATAATTTCTGATGAATGACTTGCTAAACATCTTATTCACTTGTTCTCTTACGTTGAGAAGGAACCTGAAACCATGTTCTCATT
>JALTMC010000771.1 GCA_027005175.1 Myxococcales bacterium | reverse complement strand
ATGTGCATCTAGCTTAATCACAAGACTGATCTTCTTCGGCTTTGGCAACAACCCTTTCGGCAGCGTCAACAACAGCTTCTTCATCCACACTCTCGGATGAATCCACTTGTCTACGTGCCCCAAACGAGAGGATGTTAAACCTACCCAAAATCCTCCATCACTGCTGCGATTGATATTGTCGGGAAAACCTCGAAGGTTGCGAGCAAAGATCTCTGAAGTTCCCTTTTTGGGGCCTTTAATCCAATAACGTCGAATCTTGTATGTCGCTGTTTCAGTCACCAATACATAAGTTTGATCACGAGAGACAGCCACACCGTTAGCAAAAAAAAGCTTATCCAAAAGTAAAGACAATTTCTTTGTTTTGGCATTGTATCGAAACAGCCGACCCGTCGGAACATGAGACAAGAGATCAGCCCGTACATCAAGACTGCGCCCTCCCCGAACCAGCAAACTTGCATCCGAAAAGTAGATGTTCCCGTTTTTGTCCACGTCAAGATCATCGATAAGCCCAAAAGACTTTCCCTTATAATGAGTCGCTAGAGTTTGAATCTGTCCTTGAGGAGAGACGGAAAGAAGACCTTTCATTGCGTCAGCAACATACAAAAGACCCCCTGTCCCAAACGCCAAGCCGAGAGGCCTCCCCTTTGTATCCGCAAAGACCTGTGCTTTCCCTGCGCGATCCACACGCCAGATCCTTCCGTCAACACACCCACCATACACTGAACCTTTTGCATCCACAGTCGTATCTTCAGGCTCTACCATCGTATCATTGCCCAACAGATCAACTTGCACAAGCTTCTTATTGATCGCTCGAACTCCCGTTGCAGGCGGCATGACAGGAGGAGTCCAGGCTCTCACCTCAAAGGAGGGCCATCGCATAACAACAGCCCCGACCACCATACTTACAACAAACACAGAAACCCAAATCCATCGTAAACGTCTCTTTGTCATCAGAAAAAAAACCTCTTAGGTTGTGGGTGTGGAAACTCCCTCCCGATCGCGGGTCCTCCAGAATCGACAGGACGAAGTCCGAATGGGGTGGAGTCGTTGACGATTCCCTCCGACAATGTTGAGGTAGGCAAACAGCCCACCCTTTGTTTCTGTACCAAAAACTTAACCTGCCCAAGAACATATCGGACATTCCGAAGCTACATGACTTCGCGCAGGACAGTATTCGCGACCAAAAAAGATAATTTGCAGGTGTAACCGATTCCAAGACTCTTCAGGAAAAATCGCTTTGAGATCCCGCTCCGTTTGAACCACATTGCGCCCATCACTCAAACCCCAACGAGCTGCCAATCGATGGATATGGGTATCAACAGGAAAAGCCGCGACTCCAAAAGCTTGCGCCATAACCACGGATGCTGTTTTATGCCCAACCCCAGGCAAACGCTCCAGTGCTTCAAAAGACTGTGGCACCGCACCATCATACTCAGAGAGCAAGATCTGAGAAAGCCCCCAAATCGCCTTCGACTTGTTTGCCGACAAACCACACGGTCGAATCACATCCTGTATCTCACCTTGTGTCAACATCACCATATCTTTCGGTGTTCTCGCCCTGGCAAACAAATGTGGCGTCACTTGATTGACACGCACATCCGTACACTGTGCAGACAACAACACCGCGACCAACAACGTATATGGATCACTGTGATCCAACGGTATCGGAGTCTCAGGGTAAAGAGTATCCAAAATCCCCTGAATACGCTCCCCCTTCTCCCGTAACTTTAACGTAACTCGACGCGCCTTCCCTTTCTTCTTCGAGGCTACCTTCTTCTTTGAAGCTACCTTCTTCTTTGAAGCTACCTTCTTCTTTGAGGCCACCTTCTTCTTTGAAGCTACCTTCTTCTTTGAGGCCACCTTCTTCTTTGAAGCCACCTTCTTCTTTGAGGCCACCTTCTTCTTTGAAGCCACCTTCTTCTTTGAAGCCACCTTCTTCTTTGAGGCCAACTTCTTCTTTGAGGCCACCTTCTTCTTTGAGGCTTTATGTTGCGTTTTTACCATAACTATCCCTATGATTAGAAACTTGAACGCGAGTCCGGTTGGAACTCAAAACTCGGAACTCCCATGCAACTCAAAACTCGGAACTCCCATGCAATCCAAGCCATTTCCTTTGTATATCATGTCTGGTGGAAAAAGTAGTCGTTTTGGTAGCGACAAAGCACGTGCATTGCTTCATCATAAGCCTTTGATTCTAACAGTAGCAGAGACCTTTGCATCACGAGCTTCCTCCACAATCGTGGTTGCGGATCAAGCCGGTAAGTACGAAGACTTGGGTCTCCAAACAATCCCAGACCTCGCTCCTCATCTGGGTCCTATAGGTGGCCTACAGACAGCATTAACACACCTTCAGAATATGTTGAATTCTCAAAATTCCGTCATGACAGCAAAAGACGCCTGGTGTTTTCTGGTATCATGTGACATGGCTGGCTTGCGTCAGGAATGGGTAGAAACATTGTGGAGTCAACGAACAGAAGAGACAAAGGTTGTGGCCTTTGGTCCGGAGCCCTGGGATTCGATGTTTGCATGTTATCGGCTTGATCTCTTGGCAGAGATCAATCGACGAGTAGAGCAAGGGCAACGCGCGATGTGGCGTTTGCTGCAAGACACAGGAACAGCCATCCCCCACCCGCCGGATTGGGACACAGCAGTCTCCATCAACTCACCTGAAGATCTCAAACAATTTACGATTCGGGCCGACCATGCAACGTAAAACCAGACGCATTTCGATCATTCGCTATCAGAAAGACAGTCCACGGCGACGGCTTGATCGTGTGGCGGTGGAAGAGCCTCTTGAGATTCGTTTGGGCTGGCAACAAAAAGAGGTCGATTTGGAGCACACCCTCACCATTACGATGCGTACTCCAGGAAATGACTTTGCTCTGGCCGCAGGATTTTTACTCACGGAAGGCGTGGTCAAGCACCCGAAAGATATCCGCACCATCACACATTGTTTGGGTCGTCGAAAAGAAGAGCAACGCTACAATGTGGTACTTGCAACACTTCGACCAGGGCTTCTCTTTGATCCTGACTCTTTGCAACGCAATTTTACAATGACCTCAAGCTGTGGTGTATGTGGACGCAGCTCGATCGAAGCGATCCAGGCCCACGACGTACCGGCCCTTCCACCCGAAACCCCCGAGTTGGAAGAGGCGGTCCTCTACCAGCTCCCAAGCAAGCTGCTCACAACCCAAGATATCTTTACCCAAACGGGTGGGCTTCACGCGGCAGGACTGTTTACAGCCGCAGGTGAGTTACTCGCAATACACGAAGATGTGGGTCGTCACAATGCAGTAGACAAACTCATTGGTCAACAGCTTTTAGCCCAGCAATTCCCTCTTCACGAATGCCTCTTGCTGGTCAGTGGTCGCGTAAGCTTTGACATCGTTCAAAAGGCCATCTATGCAGGCATCCCTGTCATCCTCGCGATCGGTGCTCCTTCTAGCCTCGCCATTGAACTCGCAGAACAATTCAACATCACACTCATCGGATTCATGAGAGAGCAAAGATTTAACGTATATGTCGGAGAGAGAAGATTCGCCTCGCTCCCTATTCCATAAGACTCGCCCAAGAGGAGAGTGACATGGGTGCGGCGGGATCACCGATTTTCATAGTAGCGAAGTTACCTTTGGTAAGAGCTGTGTTTGTGGTAAGAGCGACAGCACGCAAGCGGTCCAGTTGAAACTGACTGACAGAACCCAAGTTACGTCCAGCGATTTGAAAAGAAAGCATCATCCGACCCGAGGAGGTTTGTTGGATTTGATGTCCTACAAAGTCTGTTCCAGACATCATGCGCTGAACAGTCACAGCACCGGGTTGAAAGACCATATTGGAGCCCATGCTCAGAGTGTTTGCTCCCAATCCAAGGTACCGGAAGTACTGGAAAGGTTGGGTCGTTCCACTATCCTGTAGCATCGGGATCGTATAATTTAAGTCGCCGCAAGTGTTGGGGTTTGTCTGGTAAGTTGCATCGGAAGGATAGTCTTCGCTTCCCGAAGCACAAACACCATCAGCCTCACAACATTGAAGTGGTGTGCGCTTGACATCAACATAAGCCTGAACCCGATGATAATAATGAGTGCTACCAGGAGACAGTCCAAAACAGTTACTGGTGCGACAGCGTTCATCAAAGTGAATACCATACACTCGTGAAAATCCAGGAACCCCACAAATAGGAAGCTCTGTGGTTGGGGTGTAGGTATTAAAAAGTGCAGTGCCATTGAAGATCACAGGTGTACCAGTGATACGCTCTCCCGTATTACTGAGGGAAGCGATCTCTGCACCTGGAGAGGTCGAGAACTCGTTGGGCACAACTTTATGCAAGGGCAAAATAAAGTTAGGTATCGCTGACACGGTTTCGACACCTGTGCTGGGATCAACCGTTCGCAACTCACGGAGGGAGAAGAGCTTGTTTGTCCCCGTCACAAAGTTAATATTTTGTAGATTACCTGTCCCTCCAAACAACACAAGCTCAGCCCGATGATTAAAGGTCACCGCAGGTGCTGTCATTATCGGCATTGTGATCTCTGCTGGAGAAAAGAGATTGTAAAAGAGATCGATTTTCCATTGACTGGGATTCTGACTTTGCAGATCCAAACGGAAGATTCGTCCCATAACATCGCTGACAAAGACTCTATCGGCAATCGCAGGTAAGACAGCTGCAGTAACAGGAGCGGCTGCGATCCCACGTTCTCTCCCTGGCACAATCCCACGACTGGAGTCGTAAGGAAGCAACTCACGAATCAACACTCCAGACTCCAGATCAACGAGATAAACGACACCTCCCTGCTTGGGATCAGTGCGATTGATCACATAGGCACTACCTTTTTTATCCAGCCCCACTCCTCCAGCCAAAACAGCCACTGCACGCTCCTGCAGCACTCCCTTCCAGTTTATCATCACATTGATGATAAGAGGCTTGGCGTAGGTATACTGCAGGCGATCAAATGTGCCCTGTGCAAGGAGAGCAGGATCTTTAAAGCTCTTGTTGTTGATCTCCCATAACAGCCTGGGCTGGTAAGGATTGGTCACATCTATCGCAACATAACCACGCCCGCCTGCACGCAAACCAAAGAGCAAAACAGTACGCCACTTTGACACAAAGACCTGATTCGTAGAATCAAAATACCGATACATCGGTACATTTTGCACAACAGGAGAACCATCTACGGTATACACTCTGCTGCGATCCGGATTAACACCATTCGTTACTGCACGCATCCTAGACAGGATCGTTTGGGGAAGATAACCCCACAGTTCCAATCCCGTTTCTGCATGAAAAGCATGCATAATCCCATCATTACTTCCCACATAAAGCGCAGTCGGACGTTGTGAGACTGTTTTGGCTTTGAAGTGATCCGTACCCATCGGTGTAGCCAACCACTTCAAATACCCCTCACCCCTACTGATTGCTCGCGGTGCAGTCACTGTTACAGGAGTGGAGTGGTAAATAGCTCCCAACCGATGAGTACGAACACTGGTATTATCTGTCTCGTTGTAACCGAGTACGAGCCAGATCGTTTCTTTAAGCTCTGTTTCACAAGCGGCTAATGTAGCGCAAGTATCGGTATCAATACCAAGCATGGATGCGGTTAACTTCGTATTGTTGACAGACCATTGATAATTGTAGTCACCCCAACCTGGTGGCTTGCTCCAGTGAATGCCAGCACGAGTCGGAAACTCAAAGTTATCGGGATGAGTCTTTGACACTCCAGGTCTCTCATCAGCAGGTTTTAGTCTTGGATCCACGCTTGGCAAAAAGGCAAACAACCAACGTTTGGGTTGTTTGTCCAACACATCCTCTCCAAACTCCATTGCTGCCAGCACCGTTAATGTGCCATTGCTATCATAGCCTGTACCACTGCGGAAAATATAACCGCGAGGCATATTGCAATTGCTCGCAACCATTTTGTTCTGTTGGCACCAAGTACTACAATCCGCCACACACGATGTTGAAGTATACCAAGGAGCTTCTTTGCAAGCGTGATCGTAAGGCCACGAACAGGTCTGTGAGTGGGGATCAAGAGTGGCACCCGAACCTGTACAACAACGGTTGCAGTACATTCCGTAAGCATCCGACGATGGCTGCTCCCCTGCACGGGTTGCCGCAGAACACGAGAGTGCTTGCGAAACCTGATTGCGACATGCCTTGTTGTATTGCTCCACTGTCGTGGAAAGCAATGTCTTGGGCGCAGGACAGCTCCCCTGATTGGCATACGAGGAAAGGAAAGTATACAAACGCACACCCTGTTGATACGACGTACTTGAAGTATGCGGCAACCCTGTAACAACCGCAGTTCGAGACTTCACGCACTGGCACGAGCCATCCGCTCGATTGTCAATCTGACCATCACAGTCGTTGTCCAATCCATCACAGACTTCTTCTGTCGCACTGTTGATAATATCCTGAAAAGAATTGAGCAATGATGCCGAAGAGTCCGCAACATAGAAAGACAAACAGGTCCCTGAGTCACATCGATTGGCGTTGGTGTGACCTGCTTCTGCAAGCTTGCCCAGACACGTAAGTGCAGAGGCCGTTAAACCAGAGCCAAACCCCACAACATAGGTCTTAATCTCTCTTGGCTTGCCATCCGCATCCTGCATCTTATAGATGTTATCCACAGTCACAGGGGAAGCAGTACAACCCTCATTCGGTGCACCGTCTGTAAGAAAGATCACTGCCGTTGTTCGACGCTTTACAGGATCTTGAGGTAACACCGTATTGAAATGATTCAATACCGTGTCAAACGCATAATCATAACGGGTGCCACCATCTGCAATCGCCGCGTCAAGTAGCTTAATCAAATCAGGTGGATCTCTGAAAAGAGGGGCGGTTAACTCACCTGTGCTGCTAAACAACACCAAGCCAAACCGAATCTTCCGATCCTTATAAGTCTCTTTCGCACTACCACCATAGGTTGAAACAACCTGCTTCAGCGAACTTACAGCCACATCCCAACGGGTAAAATGACAAGTATTAACACCCATCGTCGCGCTGGTTTGACACTGATAATCATATTTTGGCGTATGAGATGGCTTCAACCCCTGCATCTGTGTTAAACAATCAGCTTTCGCCGAACAAGGCTGCTTGGAATCAACATACGCTGTGCCTGTAAACCTCATACTGCAAGAACGATCCAATACCACCAACAAGTTCGGGGGCTGGCAAGTACCCGCTGCTGACAAGTCCTGGCATGTCCCCTCCACTCAACGAGTCCGTGACCCACAAGCCGACTGAACACAGTTCAAATCACTGCTGCATGATGTCGGGCAAGTCGAAATCGCACAAGTGTTCGAACCCGTACAGTACTCGCCCGAACCACAATCCGCATCAACCACACACTGAACACACGAGTTGTCCTGTGGATTGCAACGCTTCTTGCCCGCCCCACAAAGAGAACCCGCTGTCGCATTGGAAGCACACCAAGCATCCGTCAAACATTGACCACACTGCTCTGTCGTAGTTGTCTGAGCCTGTGCTGCCCCACTCCCACCAAGATACGATACAACCCCCAAAAACAACAGCCCAAACCAGGCTCCCCTTATCATACCAATACAAGGATTGTTGCTTCGTCTCACTCTATCATGCATCTTTTGCTCCTACACAAATCTGGCCTCCAGCCATTTGCGAAGACGCTATCCCTGCATCTAAAGCCTGTGACGTCTCTTCTCAAAAGCACTGAAGCACTTTTTTCAACTATTTTATATCTAGCCAATATTGTTACGATTATAACATATCATAAAAACTGCTATAGCTGCTTTAACTGTTCCGAGAAAGTGTCCGTACAGGACAAAAGATCGTGTATACAGATCGAATCATGGGTTGGGAGAGGCGGTATTTCGGAATGCAGTCACATGCAGGGAGAAAGATCGTGTATATAGATCGAATCACCATGGATCATGGCTTGTGATTTCGAGAAAGCACGAAATCTCCAACATGAACTTATGATATAAAAGGTCTGATCCAGTGGGGATAAAAACGGTTGCTCAATCCAGATGGTGAGGATGATTTTTGAATGAATAAGATACAATCTTTTTTCCTGGTTTTGCTGATGACCTCGGTCATTGGTTTGCTTCTCGACTCTGGATGTTCACAGAAGAATCAAAACAACCAGAGTACGAGTTCGGATGGCTCGATCTCATCCGAGCGTGTGACTCCCGATCAAGCATCCCCTGAGCAAAAGGCTAGATTGTCTTTATCGGAGCCTTTGAAAGCGGAGGCACGTGCAGGACAGATCAAGAAAGAGGATGAGCTGGTGAAGGGTCCAGCTGCGATTTCTCGTGTGGGAGATTGGAAGTTGTATAACAATCGCGTGGCCTTTGTGATTCATGGGATGGGGTTCTCACGTTCCTGGTCGGGAAGTACCGGGCATATTATTGATGCAGCCCCCGTCGATCAGAAAGGTGGTGCTCAGGTCGATCTTTTGGGTGAATTGTTAACTGCGCTGGGTACTCTTCGTGTCATACAAGCCCAACGTATCGAGGTCGTGAAGCCCAAAGAGGGTGAAAAACAAGCCATCATTCGCGTCACAGCCACAAACGTTGGTATCCCTATTCTGGACGCTGTTCTACAAACAGAGAAGCTTCCAGGGACCATTGAAATCGATTATATCTTGCGTCCAGATACAACCTATCTGGAGATTGTCACCCGGTACAAGAGCGACGATCGCGAACGAGACCTTACCATGGGTGATGTCATCATCTTTGGGAACTTTATACGGACCTTTGCTCCGAGCAAAGGTTGGACAAGAAACTCCAAGCTCATAAACCAGAAGCAGCCATGGATCGCGGGGATCAGTCTTCCGCCCACCCGATACAACAGCCTGCGTGGGGCTTCGTACCTCCTGGCCCCCGCTTCTTCCCAAACAACACTAAACTTTCCCTTGGCTCAGTTTGAGATCTTACCCGCCATGGGCTACACCTCCCCATCCTCTGAAAAAAAGGCAGAATATCGACGGTACTTCTTTGTGGGTTCACGTGGTTTGGAAGACATGCTGGTGAGCTTGCGAGGGCTGCGAAAAGAGAAGAAGTCACCCCTTCGCAAAGGACAGATCAATGGGATGAAAGATCTGCAACAAGTAGAGGTGATGCTGCGTAAAAAAGGGCAGCCTTGGAGCAGTCAGATCTTCCCCGATACAGAGGGCCTCTTCTCTTTTCAAGTCACAGGAGAGTTTGAAGTTGTGGCTCAGGCTTACGGTCGAGAGCCTGTTACCCTTTCTCTTGCAACAGATTCCAAAACAGATGTGACGTTTAAGCCAGGAGCGAAGCTTAAAATTCGAGTCAAGGAAAAGAAAGTAGACGGTAGTCTCGGAGGCTTTCTGCCCACAAGAGTGCAGCTTGCAGGTCCCCAAAATCAACTACTCAACTTGCTCGACTCTAATAAAATAATCGAAGCGATCCCAGGAGACTATACCGTCACAGTATCAAGAGGCTTGGAGTATGAGTACTGGCAGAAAAAAGTTACGCTCAAGGCCGGTGAGACAAAGACATTCGATGTTGTCTTACAACGTGCAGTGGAGGTCCAGGGAGTCAATGCAGACATGCACCTCCACGCAGCTCCCAGCATTGACAGCAGTATCTCTCTGGAGGACCGGGTCAGTTCATTGGTTGCAGAGGGTTTGCAATTTGCTGTAGCTACGGATCATGACACGACAACCGATTATACGCCGACCATAACGAAGTTAAAACTCACCTCGTGGGTACGTTCCGTCATGGGTCAAGAAGTTTCACCCATTGCTTTGCACACCAATATCTTTCCCATCGTCCATCCACCCAACTCCCCAACCTACTATGCGCTGCCATTCATTACTTACAAAGATGGCTCATTCCAGAAAGCGTTGAGTGCCCCTGCGATTTGGAAGCTAGCGCGAGATCTATTTAAAGCCAAAGTCATCCAGATCAATCACCCTCGAACATTCCAGTCTTTTTTCAATATCATCAAGTATGATCCCAAGAAAGGAGTTAAGGCTCTCAAACCTGGAGTCTTCGACAACAACTGGGATACCATTGAATTATACAATGGAAAGGGGAAAACCAGTGACTTCTTATTAACCACGTTATGGGACTGGTTTAGTCTGTTGAATCAAGGATTTTATAAAACGGGTGTGGGCAACAGCGACACACACTCCAGAGGTCTCAGACCAGGCATCCCTCGCACCATTATCAAAGCCCCAACCCAAAAGGCCGACCAGCTCGATCCTGCCAAAGTGATTGCCAACTTAAAGGCAGGTCGTGCACAGATCTATGCAGGTCCCTACATTGTTGCTCGCACTGCTTCGGGCAAAGAGTCGGGAGATACGGTACAACAAAAAACCATCAAGCTCAGCATCACCATTCAGGCTCCAAGTTGGGTGCCTGTCAACTATGTGAAGATCTATGGCAATGGAAAACTTCTGCAAAAGCTTGATGTGGCGGAAAGCAAAGACCGCGTTCGCCTACAAAAGACCGTTGAGATCACCCCCACCCAAGACACTTGGATTGTTGTGTTAGCAGGGCATGAAACCAAGAAACTCACACCGATCTATCCCAAGTTTATCTCTGTCTCTATGACCAATCCTATCTACATCGACATCGATGGTAACGGATTTAAGCCCACGTTTTCTCCCTGATGAAGCTTGACTCTCTTTCTACGAGAGAGACCATCACAGGCTCACGGAATGACTTCGAATTCGAGGGTGGCTTTAACCTCAGGTTTGTACTTGGTGTGTTTGTTGTTCATCAGGTACATGTGAAGTTTGTGTTTGCCGACAGTGAGTTTGCTATCGATGGTGAGGGTGTAGCTTGTTTCGTGAGTGGCGGCCGAATAGGTGGCTTCAGGATCGTCGTTGTCATAAGCCAAGTGGTAGTGTCCCTCCCCCTTCTTATCACCAGCCTGACCCACAGCGACCAGCTTAAAGTTCTCCACGGCAGCGGTGAT
>JALTMC010000770.1:1110-10921 GCA_027005175.1 Myxococcales bacterium | reverse complement strand
TCCTTTGAGAATACACCGTTTCCAAGCATGGATCGCAACGCGGCTGGAGGGTGGCTACAAACCGCCTCCTTCCTTTGAGAATACCCCATTTCCAAGCATGTTGGTGAACGAGCCAGGTTAGGGGAGAGAGAGAGCACTGTCGATGATCTCGGCCTGTTCCATATCGTGGCAGGATTTCGACCCTGTTGCAGGGCTTGCAGACTCAGGTCGAGCAACAAAGTGAAGGGGACGCTTGACAGCGCGACCGGCATGAACGCCAAACGTACGCAACATAAAAGGCCAAGCTCCCATATTTTCGGGTTCTTCCTGAACCCACAACACCGATGCTTGGGCTGAATACTGCTGCAAGAGACGATCCAACTCATCAAAGGGAAAGGGATATAGCTGCTCAACTCGAAGCAAGGCGATATTCGTCACCCCCCGTTTGGCTCGCTCTTTTTCGAGTTCATAGTAGATCTTCCCGGTGCACAAGATGACTCTCTCCACTTTCTGTTTCTCCAGGACAGCGGAGTCTGCGAGCATCGGCTGAAAGATCCCGCTGACCAGCTCTTCCAACGAGGAGGTCGCTTGAGGATTGCGCAGGAGACTTTTGGGGGACATCACAATCAAAGGCTTACGCCAGGGGTTGTGAACTTGGCGCCGCAAACAGTGAAAGATCTGTGCAGGAGTGGTGAGATTCACCACCTGAATATTATCCTCAGCTGCCAGGGTTAAGAATCGCTCAAGGCGTGCGCTAGAATGCTCAGGTCCCTGACCTTCAAAGCCATGAGGCAGAAGCATACACAGCCCGCTCATACGATTCCACTTTTCCTCGGAGCAAGAGATAAACTGGTCAATGATCACTTGGGCCATGTTACAGAAGTCACCAAATTGCGCTTCCCATATCGTCAAACCATCGGGGTAATCGAGGCTATAGCCGAATTCAAAGCCCAGTACAGCAATTTCACTCAGAGGACTGTTATGAATGCCAAATCTCCCCTGGTCTGGGGCCAGATGTTGCATCGGAATATAGATATTACCATTCTCAACATCATGAAGAACAGCATGCCGATGACTGAAGGTACCACGCTCAGCATCCTGACCCGTGATTCGTACATTCACTCCCTCTGTAAGCAAGGTGCAGTAGGCCAACGACTCCGCTGCTCCCCAGTTGAGAGGCATATCCCCGGAAGCCATACGAGCAAATGCACGGCTGAATCGCTGAATTTTACGATGAGGTGTAAAGTTTTCAGGCATCGCCGTCAGCAGAGCAAGCAACGACTGAAGGTGCTCCCGAGGAACACCTGTATCCACCACAACGCTGTTGCTCACAGGACCACCGATATAAGGAGACCACAGCCCGCGACCGGGTTTATCAGGCTCATACACAAAGTCCGGTTTGCGAGCCTCCGCCAGCTCTTCCTCCAAACGTTGTCTGGAGCTGGTAGCAATGGCCTCTGCCTCTTCCTTTGTGACATCGTTTAACTTGAGCAAGTTCTGAACGTACACTTCCCGAACAGTCGGTTTTTTTGAGATCGCACGGTACAATTGAGGTTGGGTAAAAGCGGGTTCATCCCCCTCATTGTGTCCGTGTTTCCGGTAGCCATACATATCGATCACGATATCTTTGCCAAACTGCTCCCGAAAGGCCATGGCTATTTGAATCACACGATCCACGGCCTCAGGATCTTCTCCATTCACATGGAACACGGGAATCTGAAGCATACGAGCGATATCCGTGGCATAGTAACTCGATCGGGCTTGGTCTGGTGTCGTGGTAAAACCGATCTGATTGTTGACAACAATATGAAGCGTGCCACCAACCGCATAAGCAGGGAGTTCACTCATATTAAACAACTCTTGCACCACACCCTGCCCAATAAAAGCAGAGTCACCATGAATCACGATAGGCATGCCTCGTTTGTGTGCATGGTCTCCAACACGCTCTTGTTTGGCGCGAGTGCGTCCGAGAACAACAGGAGCCACGGCCTCCAAGTGGCTTGGATTAAAGCAAAGAGAGAGGTGTACTTTGCGACCTGATCCAGTGACACGATCAGAAGAAAATCCCATATGGTACTTCACATCACCTTTGCCTCGAAGCATCTCTGGATCAGCGTCTTCAAATTCACGAAAGACCTGATCAGCCGGTTTCTCCAAGATATTAACCAGAACGTTGAGGCGCCCACGATGAGCCATCCCAATGATCACCTCGTCCACACCATACTCACCGGCCTTTTCAATGGCTTCATCAAGGAGAGGAATCAAGCTCTCTGAGCCCTCCAACGAAAACCGCTTGGCCCCCAAAAATTTGCTGTGTAAAAAAGTCTCAAAGACTTCGGCATCTGTAAGTTTTGTTAGAATTCGCAGTTGTTTCTTTCGGTCCAAAGGTTTGAGGAAAGCAGGGTCCTCCAGATGGCTTCGCATCCACTCCTGGGTGAAAGGATCATCGATATGCATAAATTGTACACCCACAGCTCCACAATAGGTTCGTTGTAGATGAGCAATAATTTGCCGCAAAGGAAGAAATGCAGGAGTGCTCCCTATACGTACAGTAAATCGAGAATCCAGATCTTCCTCTGTTAAGCCATAGCGTTCCAACGTCAGACAGCGATGATACTTTTCGTTGGAGTCCAGTTCGAGAGGGTTGTTTTTGGCCACCAAGTGGCCGTGTACCCGGTACGACCGGACCAAACGAATCACTCGCTCAAGCTTGTCACGCGAAACTCGGACTCGACCGACCAGGATCTTAAGCATTCCAGACATGATACTGGGATGCTCCGTCATCAACGGTTTAAAGTCTTTCCCGCGCAACGCCAACAGTTGAACCGGTGTGTGTGTTCGGATGTCGGCCGATCGGGGTCTACCGTCCAAAGCAGAGAGTTCTCCCACAACTTCACCAGCTCCCAGCTCTACCACAAAACGGCCATCTCGCTCTACAAAAACCAGCCCTGCCACAATCACATACAGATCTTCTCCGACAGAGCCCTGTCGAAAGATGTACTCATCAGCTCCATACCGAGCCTCCACAGCGATAGCGGAGACCATTCCGAGGTCCTCCTCAGAGAGACCTTGAAAGAGCTTAAATTTCCGCAAAAAAGAGAGGCGAACTTCTGCTTGTTCAAGGTCGAGAAATTCGACAGTTTCTGGAGCTTCCACAGGAACGGCGGAGATACCGAAAAAAGAGCCAGAGGAAGGAAGTTCGGCAGCCGAGAGAAATTCTTGAGAGTCACGTTGTCCTGGAACAAGGACAGGGGTGCTCCCCTCCACTGTCCACGAACCATTTTGGGCGGCAGTTCCAGAGTGATGAACAACACCTGGTGCCTGCTTGCTGCGAGGTGGTTGAAATGGATTGGAGAGAGCCACACCCGTCGGAAGCGGTGCCTCCCATGTTGGTGGGGCCCCACCATTCGAAACAGAATCAAAATAAGACCGCCATCGCTGATCCACGAGCCCTGGATCATTCAAGTAATCTTCATACAACTCTTCGAGAAACATACGGTTATGACCACTCAGCAACTCTTCCATAGGAGACATCGTCATCGACCCAATCAGATTATGTCGAGGGCATAAGCTTTGAACACATCAGTGCCCTCGTAGATATTGTGAATTCAAACCGTTGGTCATTCAACCACAGGTAGAGCGATGGTAGGAAGAAATAACCATGGTGTCAATTATCATCCTCTTGTGATAATCTCGAACCTCACATGGAATAGGGGTGGAATCATGAGCCAGGAAACAAGCAAACAGGACGAGATATCCGAGTCCCAAACACCAGAGCAAGAGAGTCCTCAAGTCGAGACACCAAAGGGTCAAAAACCTGCAACCGGTGGCAGTCGATTCTTTCGATTGGCAGGGATGACTGCCAGCGTCATGGGCAATTATGCAAAGTCCAAAGTATCTACGATGTTTCGCTCGGAAGAAAAGGCAGAGGAGATCCGTCAAGAGATCCACCGACAGAGTGGAGATCGCATCGCCGAAACATTAGGGCAACTCAAAGGTGCGGTTATGAAGGTTGGACAGATGGCCTCCATGATCGGAGATATCCTGCCCAAAGAACTCACACAAAAGCTTATGAGTCTGCAAAACGAAGCACCTCCCATGTCTTTTGATGTGATCGCAAAACAAATCGAAAAAGAGTTGGGAGCCACGCCCGATGAACTCTTTGACGACTTTGACCGAGAACCCTTTGCGTCAGCCTCCATCGGACAGGTCCATCGCGCCCTAACCCAGGATGGCGAAGATGTGATTGTCAAGGTCCAATACCCCGGCGTAGACAAAGCATGCGACTCAGACCTCAATCACTTAAAATTTGCCCTCAAAGCAAGCGGCCTCCTGAAAATAAAAAAACAAGTGGTTGACGAGCTCTTTGAAGAGATTCGACTTCGCCTCCACGAAGAACTGGACTACCTGCAAGAAGCTGAAAGCGTCAATCTCTTTCGAGAACAGTACAAAGACGTTGACTTCATCATCGTCCCCGAAGTGATCCAAGACAGAAGCTCAAAATGCATATTAACCCTGACCTACGAATCCGGTGATCATATCTCCAACCTCAACGATGATGAAGACTATCCCAGAGAAACACTGAATCTGCTAGGGCATCGATTAATGGAATTTGTGCTCCAACAGATCTTTGTTCATCAGACCGTACACGGCGATCCCAATCAAGCCAACTTTGCCTTCCGCTCGGATGGAACGATCGTCATCTATGACTTTGGCTGCATCAAAACATTAAAACCTGAGATCGTCACAGCCTATCGAGACACCATCATCGCCGGGATCGAAGAAGATTATGACGCTGTTGATGAAGGGTTGATCGCACTGGGAGCCCGCATCCCCGATGGCCCCAAACTTGGCGAAGAATTCTACAAGCCATGGCGCAACATCTTATTTCGACCCTTTGTTCATGAGGAATTCGACTACGGCACATCGACGATTCACACCGAAGTTGTCGAGCGAATCCCCCTCCTCCTCAAACGACTGGACTCCTTCCAACCACCTAAAGAAACCTTCTTTCTCGACCGCATGATCGCCGGTCAATACGAATCCATCCGCAAACTACGCGCCAAAGGCAAGTTCCGCGAACTCGTCGGAAACTATCTCAACTATCAATTCTAACGGGGATCTGACAGCCTATAAAAGAAATGGATATGATGCCCATTTCTTTTATAGGCTTCCTTCACTTGTTGGCTTGTTGGGATGAAAAACAATCCTTGAGATATTTAAGCAATCCGATATGATTGTGCTCGTCCTTGCAGAAAGCTCACGAATGAACAAGGGAGAACAAACGATTGCAACATGTTCTGGCATTTGTAGAGAAAGCAGTACAAGAGGCAAGTCAATTGCTGTTGGACGAGGGAAAGCGGCCTGGGGGTCCGCGAGGGAGCGGGATGACAGCTCCTGTGGATTCGGAGATCGGCGCATTCCTGACACGTCGTTTGGGAACAGAGTACCCCGATGCCACGATTGTTTGCGAAGAGGGTGGCAGTCAGAAAGGTGATGGGAAGCGAGTCTTTTACATCGATCCCAATGATGGGACAAGAGACTTCCTTGAAGGCTACAGGGAAAACTCCATCGCAGTCGGTCTCATTGAAGATGGACAGCACAAAGTGTCCGTCGTTTATGCTCCATTCAGCACAGAACTTACAGGCCCTCATGGCATGTTGGTCACATGGGCAGAGGGCGAGCCGCTTCGACACAATGGTGAAGTCGTGGATCTACCTCCCCAAGAAGACCACCTTACCGACCGATCTGTCGTCTTAATTAGTACAAGAGTGATTGGAAAAGCCCTGGCGACAAACGAACAGTTACTAGCCCCGGCACGTTTGCAGGCTTGTTCAAGTATTGCGACTCGTCTCGCCTTGGTGGCGATTGGCAAAGCATCAGCAGGGGGCACGATTCTCAACCCTCTACGCCCCTGGGACTATGCCGCTGCCCAAGGATTGCTCCAGGCGGCTGGCGGCGATCTTGTCGGGAATGAGGGCAAGCCTATCGCATGGAAAGGCATCGAGACCATAGAACCTCCACAGACGATCTACTTTGGAGCCAGAAATACAGCACTGGCCATCGAGGTCGTTCATCGAATGGACCCACTTTTGACAGCATAATTCCGGTAGTTCTACCGGGGAAGAGAGAACCCAGTGAGTCAAAAAAGACAACAATGGAACCGTCGTTTGGGCGCTTTGCTCACGTTCGTTGGGGCCGTATTTTTATTGCTCAGTGGCCGTGAGTCCTGGACGAAGATGTCCAACAGCCACGCCCAAACCAGCAAACCCACCCAGCGTTTTGTCGGCCCAACCCCACCAAGATCCGCCACAACCGCTCCTGCAAAGCACAAAGTTCCTCATGCAGCGGCCCACGGACATGGACAGCAAACAACAAAAGCTCTCGCCATCTCCCCCAAACAACAACAGGCCTGGGTAAAAAGAAATCTAACATACTTTCGCAACCCGTTGCCAGGGATGTCGGCACACCCGATCGCGTTGGCCCAAAAAATGGCTCAATTCTACCTGAAGAAAGGCAAAGGCTATCACCCCCATACCCGCCATGTGTTGCCCAACCATATGCCCAAATACACCAACCGCTTGATCTTTGAGACCAGCCCGTATCTGCTGCAACATGCACACAATCCATTGAACTGGTATCCGTGGGGAAACGAAGCCTTTGAGCGAGCAAAGAAAGAGAATAAACCTGTGTTCTTAAGTGTTGGATATTCCACCTGTCACTGGTGCCATGTGATGGAAAAACAATCCTTTGAAAACCCGATCATCGCTGCCTATATGAACAAACATTATATCGCGATTAAGGTGGATCGGGAAGAACGCCTCGACGTGGATGGGATCTATATGAAGGCCGTCCAGATCTTCTCCCGTGGTGGAGGAGGCTGGCCCATGAGCGTCTGGCTCACCCCCTCCCGTCGCCCTTTCTTCGGTGGAACCTACTTCCCCCCCGGAACCAAATGGGGCCGTCGTGGCTTCTTGACTGTCCTCAAAGATCTCTACTCCCGGTTCAAAAAAAACCCAATGAAAATCGCAAACAGATCCTATTGGGCTGCCCAACGTATCCGCTCCATGACCTACGCACCTCCCGCAGCCGGCGTACCAAGACCCCATATCCTGGCACAAACCAACCTGATCTATCGCAATCGATTTGACCCCGTCAACGGTGGACGACGTGGTCGCCCCAAGTTTCCCAGCAGCTTCGGTAACTCTTTTTTGCTGCGCTACTTCCGCAGAGCCAAAGATAAGAGAGCCCTGCAAATGGTAGTCACAACCCTTGAGAAAATGGCCCACGGTGGGATCTACGATCAAGTGGGGGGTGGCTTCCATCGATATAGCGTAGATGCTCGATGGCTCGTCCCTCACTTTGAAAAGATGCTCTACGACAATGCTCTGCTGTCTGCCCTCTACACAGAAGCATACCAAGCCTCGAAAAACCCCCTGTTTGCCCGCATAAGCAAGGAAATCCTGGATTATGTCATCAAAGAGATGACCTCCCCCGAAGGTGCTTTTTACTCCGCAACCGATGCGGATAGTGAAGGACATGAAGGTAAGTTTTTCGTCTGGACAAAGTATGAGATCCAAAAGATCCTAGGCAAGAAACTCGCTCGACAAGTGGGCCTCTATTGGGGCGTCACATCGGGTGGCAACTTTGAAGGCAAGACCATCTTAAATGTCCCTCGCCCGATGCCTCAAGTCGCCCGAACATTAGGCATCAAAACCCAAGAACTCAGACAAGCCGTAAAGAAAGCCAAAAAACTCCTCTATGCTGTTCGCAAAAAACGTATCCCACCCTTGCTCGACACCAAGATCATCACCTCCTGGAATGGTTTGATGATATCCGCTTTTGCCCGCGCTGGCCTAGCTTTCCAACAACCCAAATACACAAAACAAGCAATCAAAGCTGCCAGTTTCCTACTTTCAAAGATGCGTAAGAACGGACGATTGTTCCGTACCTACAAAGACGGAAGAGCCCGCCACAACTCCTACTTGGAAGATTATGCGTTCCTTACAGCAGGACTGTTGGACCTGTTTGAGGCCACCCAAAATCCACGATGGTTCAAAGCCGCGATCAGCCTCCAGACAACGTTGCAGAAACACTATTGGGACAAAGCCAACGGTGGTTATTTCCGAACCAGCAATGATCACGAAAGCCTCATCATCCGTCCCAAACCCAACTACGATGGTGCCGTCCCCACAGGAAACTCCATTCAAAGCATGAATCTGATGCGTCTCTTTACCTGGACCACCCAGGATAAATATTTGAAGTATGCTGAGAAAACATTCAAGTACTTTGGCCGACGCATCTCAAGGTGGCCTGTCGCATTGTCTGAGATGCTTCTGGCTATCGAGTATTATTACGATGCTCCCAAAGAGATCATCCTAATCAAACCCAACGCAACAGCCTCTATCCAACCCTTCCTCAACAAACTACGTCAACAGTTTTTACCCAATCGTGTACTGATCGTAGCAACCGAAGGCAAAGAACAAAAGCGGTTGGAGAAACTGTTCCCCTTGCTCCACAAGAAAAAATCCAGAAATGGAAAAGTCACAGCCTACGTCTGCATGAAGCGTGTTTGCGAACTCCCCACCACAAACACCACGATCTTTGCACAACAGCTCGCCAAAGTGACCAAAATCCCATAGACCAAACAAACCAACCTCAAGGAACAGATGATGAAGAAACAACATGAGCAAGATGAGGCAACAAACAACAATTCAAGAGAGATCAAGTCCGTCATCATTAAGATACTGGTAATATGGTCTCTCGTAATGGCAGTAGTCGTCGCACTATACAAACTTACTCCATTCGGATTCTCCGAACTCACTCGTGATGTGACAGCCATTGTCAACAAGCCGCCCTATATGGGGCTTCTTTCTACCCTCGGATTACTGGTGTGGGCTGGCACTTTCTCCGTTTGCTTTTTCGCCTCACGAGACTCCTCTCATCCGTTTTACAATATCCTTCGCTGGGGAGCATTCCTGTCATTCTTGCTGGTGATGGATGATGCCTTTCTTCTCCACGAAGAGATCCTTCCAAAACAAGTAGGTATCCCAGAAATACTGGTTGTCGGCTCCTACGGTGTGATGGGCTTGGCGTTCTTTTGGAATAGCTGGAAGACTATCCTTAAATCACCCTACTTACTCCTTGCCCTTGCATTCATAGGCCTCGGAGCCTCCGCAACTCTTGACCAGTTTATGACCTTCTCCGACCGCGAAACTGCCATCGAAGATGGCCTGAAATTTTTCGGAATTTTATCCTGGTACGCTTATTTTTTCCTTGTTGCAAGGACAATCCATAATGAAACAGAAACAAGCGACGTCATGAGGAACAAAGAATGGTAAAAGAGCAATACATCCCTGAACGAGGGGATATGGTATGGCTAGACTTCAATCCTCAAGCAGGAAGAGAACAAAGAGGGCGAAGACCTGCCTTTGTCTTTTCCCCAAAAAGCTAGATTCCACATTCGAAACAAACCTGAGAAAAAGAATGCCGACACCGCCCCATAAAGAGCTGACGAAAAAAAAGGTCACATCAAAAGACGCGACTTCATAAAGATCGCAGGAGCCACAACAGTACACCTGGCTTTTGCTGGGACAGCTCTATAGGCTTGTGTACCAGAAGGTCAGCCGGCCTTAACAACGGAGGGTCAAAATTCACCTCAACAAGGCCAAAAAACAATACACACAACAACCCAAGATACTCGCAAGAAGCTGGAGAGCAGGCTCTCTGAACATGCAGAGTTACAACAGGTTGGAGGTGCTAAAAAGTTTGAAATACAAGGAAAGGAAATCATCGTCATTCGTATCGGCAACAACCTTTTCAATGCATTAAC
>JALTMC010000770.1:0-1100 GCA_027005175.1 Myxococcales bacterium | reverse complement strand
TAACTACGATTTGCACCCACAACGATGTCTGCACAGTCGCCTGGAGGAAGAACGAAGCTATTCTCTATTGTCCTTGTCACGGTTCAAAATATGAGTCAAACGGAGATGTCAAAGAAGGCCCCGCAATGCGACCATTAACGAAATTTAAAGTTGAGTACTTCCAAGACGCCGAAAAACTTTGGATCATCCTATAACAAACTTCTGACCAATCGTTCTGACACCACCCCAAAAAAGAATACCAAGAGACAAATCCAATGTTGCAGAGGTCACGTATCTACATGAGAGAGTGTTGAAGATCTGCGCTTACACGACCTGCATTTGCACAAAAGTTTCACAATATGGCTGTATTGTGGAGTATTTTCTTGCGGTTTGGTGTAAGATTGCAATTCTATGCGACATAGTATAAAAGCTAGAGTGTCTTCGAAAACAAAAAGAAGCAGAAGCAACAGGGGACAAAGGAGCTAGAGTGTTCCTGTTTCAGGGCTATTTCTCTATGTTTGGAGAAGTGGTCCAGACCCCAAAAAGAGAGAGGAGTAGTTGCATGAGAGGTAGGAATTCTGAGTCTACCCCACGAATGACATCATGGTTTGCTTTGTGTGCCATGACTGTCTTTCTGGGATTGGTACTCAACACTGTTGGAGCTTGCGGCCCCCCCGCAAGCAATGATGGTGCCGTCACGGATGGCGGCACAGACACCCCCACCGCAGAGGCGTCACCTGACGGAACTGTGAACAAACCGGAAGAGGCTGCCAGCACGCCGGAAGAGGCCGTTGTCACCAAGGAAGACGGTACAGACAAAGCACCACCTGAGGTGACGCCAGAGACACCGGCTGATGAGACAAAAGCCAAGGGCAGTGGTGAGATCACCAAAGCAAAGGCTACAGCGACCAATACGCGTGCCCCGCTTGATGCATCACCGAGCCCAGACGGGAAGCTCATCTACTACACAGCGTACAAGGCTGCTGCCGCTCAACTGCCTGGTAAATCCAGCCGGGATGCCAACAAAGATGCCGCAAAGAACAAAGACCCCTTTGGCCAGAACAATGATAAGCAAGACGGTGTCTTGTACAGTGTTCCTGCAACAGGTGGAACTCCAAAGG
>JALTMC010000769.1:529-2855 GCA_027005175.1 Myxococcales bacterium | reverse complement strand
CACCCGCAAAGCTTCGAACTTTCCATGAGTCAGCATGAAGCTCCAACAACATAAGAAACTTATGGAGAGATTTGAGAGAGAGAGTAAAGTCATTTTCGTCACCGGGTCCAATCGTTGGAAATAAAGGTCGCCATCGTGTCGATGAATTAGCTTGCAGGCCAACGATCCAATCATCTAACCCACCGACTTACATAGGCTTATCTTAGCGGAGAGACCACGAATATACAGGAGACTTCTCTATGTCCATTTCTTTTAAAGGCTGCCAGATTCCCGTATAAGTAAAAGACTTACAGAAGAGAACGATCGTGCTATCCGATACTTTCAATGAGTGGAAAGATGAAAACGTCTGACGAGAAAAAGATTCAAGCATATTTAAAGCGGAAGAAGAAATCCGATTTGATCGATGAGATCGTAGGTTTGGCCAGAGCAAATGAGAGTATCGAAGCCTACTATATTCGGAAGATTCGACCTCCAGAGAGGCTTCAACTGGAAAAGGAAAAATACAAAGAGAGGATACGAGAGAAGTTTGTGGGTCACTGGAATCCAAATCATATCGATGCCAGCGGGGCGATAGAGGTAGCTGTAAAGTACCAACAGAGTGTTCCTTCACCAGAGGATCTGGCAGACTTGCTTGTGTATTGTTTGGAGGTGGGACTGGGTGAACTCTCTGGATATGGGGGGATGGAAGAGAGCCTGTATGACAAGTTCACCACACTGTATGAGACAGCACTCGAAGCTATTTTGGAGACTGGACAAATAGGAGAGTATAGTGAGCGTTGTAGGAAGATCGTATTCTATGCAGGGATGTTGGCTCCCGACTGGGGTGAGAGCTTGGGGGTGCAAACCCGAGCTTGCTTTCTTTAGAATGGGGATATTTAATCGAAGAGTTTGCCGAGACATTCCCCAATCCCCCAGACAGCCAGACCGACAGCTGCACCGACGGGACCACCGATCGCTGCACCAACAAGAGCAGAGCCACCTGCTCCAACACCTTTGCCTACGTTTTGTGCTTCTTCCTGACTGAGTCCAACCGCTCCCCCACATTGTTCAACAAGAAGTTGTGCGCTATCCACCAAGAGGAAAGCACCCCCTCCTTTGGCGAGAGTTTTTGCTACCGCTGAGCTGACCCCTTTTGCTGCAGTGCGGCCAGCGATCTTACCAACCACATGACCTGCTGTTTTGGCAGCAGAGTTTCTTGCCACTTGTGTCATTGCCGGTGCTACATACTTAAGTGCTTGGGGTGCTCTACGAGAGAGAGCCTTCACAACACTGTGGACCTGTGTACTATAAGCTCTACCTTCTCGGCACCAGCGTGCAAAATGTTCACAGTTGTTGGCATACACTTGATAGTTACTTTCTCCAAGCCGAGATTGTGCTCTTTGAACAACACAATCGGCGGAGTATTGGGCTGTTGTTGGTTCGACATAAACCTCTTGCCCATTCGCAAACTCTGTCCATGTGCTGCGATGGACTTTGCCATACTCTCTGGACAAATGGATCACTGTGCCATCACCACAATCGACGCCGTGGTGGTAAAAAGCTCTGTAGTGAACAGTAAGATGATCTCCACGCATAAATAAGCCTCCATAAGGATATTTTTTTGTAATGAGATATTCCTTTAATTCGATACAGTGAGGTGCTACGATTGGAGGAGAAAAAAAGTTCGGATTGAAAAGTATTTCCGATGGGAAGCCATCCGAGAAAGTATTTATCTATGCAGAAGAACAACATTACAAAGCAAAGTGTCAGAAAGAGGGGGAGGATTTGGTTTCTTAAGGAGAAGAATTCATTTGAAACTGTAAAAAAGATCGGTTAGCATGCAGTTTCTCAATCGCTCCAAGGAGAAAAAATGTACACACGAATTGTCACCTTTTTAGGTCTGGGTGGGCCGGTTGCCCCTCATTATGATCCATGCGTATACGAGTGGGAAGGAAAACAAAGTGTGCCCACCCCGATTCACGATGTCGCGACGATTTTGGGAGTGGAAGGCCCCGTGACATTGGTAGTTTTAGGAACAGAAGAGGTAAGAGAGCGCTGGTTTGGTTCGGACAAGAAATATGAGAGTTACTTGCGTCAAGCCCTTCCGATCACAAGAGATTTGCACGTACAATTTGAGTTATTGCCTTTTGGTCGAGAAGAACAAGAGCGCTGGTCGATTTTCCAAAAAGTCGTAGATCTTTTGAACCATGAATGCCTTCCATGGGAAGAGGAGTGGTTGAGTGGCCTTTCGGAGCCAGTCCACTCAACAAAACAAGAGAGTTCAGCAGAAAAAAGTCAGACAGAAGAGGATGCGTTGGAGCCTGTGGAGAGTGAAGTAGACTCTCGG
>JALTMC010000769.1:0-519 GCA_027005175.1 Myxococcales bacterium | reverse complement strand
CGGCAAGGTCCAGAGCAGATCTTTCTGGATATTACCCATGGATTTCGTTCCCAGCCATTTTTTGCGGCGTCTGCCGTGTCTTTTGTTGCATCACAGCACAGAAGGATGAGTGAGAAGGTCCAGGATTTTCCGATATTACGTATTCTTTACGCGGCCTTTGAGCGTGGAAAAGAGCGGGCTCCCGTTTGGGAGTTAACGCAACTTCTGGAGGTTATGGAGTGGGATGCTGCGATCGATGGATTGATGCGATACGGTCGCTCGGACGATCTTGAGCGGTTGTTGGGAACGCTACAGAAGCGAGCCATAAGAGAGGCTCGTGAGAATGAGGTGGAGCCAAGAGATTACCCAAGATTCAAAGCATTTGGGACAACAGCCAGGAGCTTTGCAGACGCACTTGTCACAGTGAGGATTCCCAAACTTCCGGCTCAAGCAGCATCACTTCACAAACAGATCATTCAGAACGCTGAGACTCTGAAACAATGGGTCCCACCTTTGGAGAGACAACTGGATCACCTGACA
>JALTMC010000768.1 GCA_027005175.1 Myxococcales bacterium | reverse complement strand
CGTGAAGAGTTCATGCTGCTCCTCATCCTCACCACATACCACCTCCGCTTTCTTCAAAACAATCGTATGAAAATCAGAAGCAAAAGTCGGATAGCGCAACACAGCACGCAAAAAATTTAGCCGCACATGAAATGCTTGTGTCGAAAAAGTAACCTGTTCCGAAAATTTCGACTCCAGAAATCGCAACTCAAGAACTTGCTTCACAGGGACCGACTCGATAGAAAATCGAGTATGACCTCGAAACGAAGTAACATCATCGCGATTGGAACCAGCTGTCTCAAAGTTAAGATTACTGTGAAGAGTTAAGTTCTCAAATCGAGCAGGCCCATCATATTCTGTATTTCTAAAATCATGTGGACGATTGCGTTTTACTTTTAAGAATGTAGCCTTCGAAAAATCAACACCGCTCCCAAAAATACACCCAGAAAAATTTGCTTCCGCAAAGCTCGATCCTTGAAAACTCGTCCAACCGTAAAAATGGTTTCTGTCTTCCGAAGAGAAGTTGGCATACTTCCCAAAATCAGCCAGAGCATGAAATTGGACATGCTCCATGGAGAACTTCTCTTTAAAGATGCAACGATCAAGATCAAAGGGCTGAAAAAAGGCTGTATTATTGCAGTAAACATCACCGGTAGCCAGAAAGCGATGGAAGCGAATTATGGGCTTTACTTCGCCAGCATTGGCCAGTGTCATCTCACTGGAAGATCGACCAAACAAAGCTCCGCAAGCCTCCCACTGCTGGCAAGAGACACGTTCGCACACAACACCACCAAGCAGTGAGACTCTTTCCCATTGAAGCTCTTTTATATCCGGGCAATCTATTATTTTTAAGGGTCCTTTTACGATAGCCCCTTTCATCTCAAGAGAGGGTAGCTTGCTGCAGTCAACAAAAGAGACTCCAGAAGAAAACGTCGATCCAGAGAGGGATAAACTCTGAGGACAGGAGCAACCCTTTAGAGAAAGGCTCGCAAACTTAGAGCTATGAACGCTTTCCTCCCCTTCGTTTCCCAAGATGAGTGCATCAAGAGTCGTGTTTGAAATCGATATATCAAGGTGTGGTAAAAGAACATCTTTGAGAGAAAGACGACGTAGTTCTCGAACCTTTTCAAGATGAAGCTGCAACCCCTTCGCTGAGCTAGAGTACAAGCTTCGACTTTGCAAGCCGTTCGCATCCAGAGTCTGACAAACCACGTTTTGAAGAAGGATTTGCCCTTCCAAGAAAGCACAACGCAAATCAAGAGCAGTGATCTCACTATCCTCGATACGCAAGACCCCAGAAATACTCGTATGCTGAAGGCGCAGCGACTTCTCTAGCAAGCAGGAGTCCGTAAATTCCAATCGTTTAAAAGAAGAATCATCGAGTATCAAGTCATCTTCAAACTTGCAAGATTGAAACTGCAAAGAGCCAAAAGTGGAGCCCCAAACTTTCTCTAAATTCGTTGAATTCCCAAAGTGAAGAGGGCCTCGAAAGACGCACTCTTCAAAGATAAGATTGAGATTTAAAGCTTGGAACTTACGCAAGAAGAAGGTTTTGTGAAAGTGACATTGCCTAAAGCACAGAGTCCTCTCCTCAGCAAAGACACGAGTTGAGAATCCTACATTGTCAACCCAGTCGACCTTTACAATGGTTGGAACAAAGATCTTGCCGGATGCAATAGACGCAAGAGAAGCTGAGTCAGGACGAGAGAGAGGCGAAGCAGCTGGAGCAGACGGTTTTTGTAGCATCTTCAGAAACAAACGTTGAAATTCAGCTTGTCCAAGCTCTTTTTGCTTCATCTCTATTTCTCCTTGTGGCTCAACAGGAGAAAGAACAGGGTTCGCGCGAAGCCTATTTGGTTCCCGAGTATCATTCATGGTAGACACCTCTTCATCACAGTACTAAAAATATCTATTGCCCTATTTTTTTCAACCACTTACATATGCGCCAACTCATCCAAGAAAGAGGCTACAGAAAAATGGACAATTGTAAAAAATCACATAAGAAAAGTTCTGAGAAGGCAAGTCTACAGATACAGAGCTGAATGTCAATGGTCAGCTCATAACATTACTCCTCAATGTTGAGAAAGCGACGTGTTAAAAACGGAGTTGGTGCCAGGGCAGTATGGGCGATCCATAGAAGGATGAGAAAAGGTAAAGTTGGCCAATTCAGCAGGAAGAGCATCAAAAACCAAACCATCATCAAGAAGGTGAAGTTGAGGATATCAGTATAGGCATTTACAAAGTCTTTGGCGTGTTTCTGCCTGGCTTGAAATCGCTTCCAACCGTAGAAAGCTAAGCCAGCCCCCACAGCAACACCAACGGCAACACGCCAGACACTCCAATCACCGGCAGTCGGTGAGGTGTTATGAGACACCCAACGAGCAAGAATCACAAAAAGAAAGTGATACAAAGCCCAGAAAGTCCAAGCCAAAAATTGCTCTGAAAAAGGGATGGGGGACTGTTCTTTCTCCAAGATCTATCTCCTTGTTCACTCCGACCTACGGACTCACCTCTACGGAGTTGCCTCTACAGTATCTCTTTGCGGTCACCTGTAGATCCTGCCGGGTCCACGATCGGGAAGAGGTTTTACGCGACTTTTAGTAAGAGTAGCTTACTTTGATTTTTCTTTCAAAGAGAAAAAAGTTCCAGGCGGTAACAGGGGTGCGATGAATCCTACCCCATCTCGGCCCGAAGCCCAGCGTTGTATTGTTACTGTTGAAGCAAGCCACACAACATACAAGAAGTAACAGCTATGAGTGTTGACTCTCTCACTAGATCTGATAGCCTACTGATACAAAGGGAAAGCCAATCCGGATAGAGGGGAGAAGGATAGGAGTCTATCAAGCGTGTCAACGCTCCCCCCCCCATCCGGACTTCGTTCTGTAGATT
>JALTMC010000767.1:1019-2873 GCA_027005175.1 Myxococcales bacterium | reverse complement strand
CTTTTTTCTGTGAGTGCCGATGCAATCAATCGTGCTTCTTCCATAAAAGGATGTACCAACAACGCACGTCGTGGGGGGTGTTGTGGGTTGTCGGGAAATAGGGCCTGGGTGAGGTGGGTCAAGGTTAAGTCGATAACGCTGCGGAGGACTTCCTCTGAGGCTTTTTCTGTGCGTGCTTTCCCTGTCCCGATCAGTGGGATACGTATCGTCGAACCAGGCACCATCGCACGAAATTGAGTCACGATATTGTCCATAACTTGCTGAAGAACAGTGTCATTGGTTCCTGCTGTCATGGTGGCGACGCAGGCAAGGAAGATCCGTGTTACTTGCCCCTTGAGTCCGCCCGGAGGAAGGGCACGAACTTCTCCCAACTCCATCACGCCTTCCATTCCCCGTCGCAACTCCGGATGTAGGTTGGGCTCACTGCATTCAAATACCCGACGAATCACAGGACCATACGCCTGATAGGGGCGGGTGTTGCACGACACAGCCAAGGCAGACGCCCGTGGCAGTGCTGGATCCACGATGTCGGAACGCACCGCGATGACAACAGGATCGGCAAATGTAGGCTGACCCTCTGTATCAAAGTAGGGGGAACCTACCGCATGATGTTTCACTTCTGGACAATCCGTAAGATCACAGAAGGGAACGAAACTCAATCGATCTTTGAGATGAGACATGGTTTTTCTTTCTGTTCTGACCGGGCTTGCGTGCGAGTTGCGAACTCCATATTCCGACGAGGCTTGTGTTCTCAGGAGGCTTGCGTGCGAGTTTTCTGTCCCAACCAGGATCGTCTCCATCGATTTTTGGGATGAGACATGGTTTTTCTTTCCATTCTCACTGGGCTTGTGTATGAATTGCGTGAGAGCATTGCCTGTGTCGAATGTCGCACCTCGTCAACCTCCAAACTTGCCGAAGTGTTCGATGATGGCATGAGAGGTGGTGACGGAGAAGTGTCCGGTGAGTCCCTGGCCCAGTGGGTTGAATTGTTCCATGTACTGGATAGCTGGTTCCCGCTTGTTGGGGTCGAGCGGGTAGGTGCAGTCTTTGACATAGACAACATTGAAGACAGAGGCCAGCATCAACAAAACATTGCGGAGGTTACAGATCTCGTCACAAACTCCAAAGAGGATGAGGTTGAATCGCCCTTGGCGACGAAGCTCCCAAAACAGCTTATCCACAAAGGGGCTACCGGGTGACATGCAGAAGTCGTCTTTCAGAAAGAGCAATTCTGTTTTGGGTTCGAGGACTGCTTGGCTGGGCATGGATGAGTCAAACCATCGGATGAGCACTTCATGGCTCTCTGGGATCTTGATCTCGTCGATGGCTCGCTGATCATCGGTGCCAAAGCGACGATTCCGATCCAGCAGAGCATGAGGCGGAAAGGTGCGGGTGAAGTTGGGCTCCTGGCCCTCTCGTACGATCTCCATAGAGTGAAATCGCTTGCCATGGATCGACTCGATCACATGAGCATCTTGGAATTGTATCTGTGGTACACTCTCACCGTAAAGTGCGCGACGCAAGACTCCTATCCGAGCAGCCGCTTCGTCCAGCTCTTGTTGAACCGTTTGTAACTCTTTACCATGTGCCTTCTCTTGGAAGTCAGAAATCGAAAGTTTGCCTGTTGCTTTCATAAAGGTATGTAAACAATCAATGGCAATCGTGGCACAGTTTTCTGGGAGCAAACTTTCCAATGACGACATACACTCTCTCCCTTCAAAATGAAGTTGATCGTGCCTTGTGGCTTCACTTCTCTCTACAAAGAGTCGTTTTGATCGGAACGTTCTATCACTTGGAACACTGTAAGTTATAGGTTCGAGACTCGAACGAAGCAAGGGATGAATGGTTCACCAC
>JALTMC010000767.1:0-1009 GCA_027005175.1 Myxococcales bacterium | reverse complement strand
ACGCTCTTGCTTAACCAGCCTACCATCCAGGTGTATGGTCGTGAGAGTACGGTGATTTTTGTTGGAGCATTTTGATGACGAAGTATCGTGTACTGCAATCCATTGGGTTGTTTCTTGTTTTTTGGGTTTGGCTGGGTCTGGGGGCTTGTACATTGCCGTCATACAAAAAGTCTGAAGGCCAGGCTTGTCAGTCTTCCTCTGCGTGTGAAGCTGGCTTGGAGTGTCGTGGGCAAGTTTGTCGTCAAAAGGGCTCCAACTCCGAAGGGGGAACGGAGCTTCCAAACTCGTATGATTTTCCCATTGGAGAGAACAGGGTTGAAACTCCAGCTCCTTCTCCAGATGAATTCGGTCGTGATGCCTCTTCAGAGGGCAAACTGGAACGGGAGATCCCAGAGCCTCTCCTGCCTGAGGTCGCTGACGTATCACAGGAGAGTGTCCCTGAAATGCCAGGGGAGGGACCTCCCGCAGAGTCTCCAGGGATTCCTGCTGGTATGTTTCAGCGGTGTACTCTGAAGAACTCTTGTCCCAATGGATTGTCCTGCCTTCGTGGATTTTGCCTCAAGACCTGTTACCGCTTTAATGATCCCATTGATTGTCCCGATCCCGCTCGGTTTGTCTGTACCAACAAAGGTGCTTGTACCCTGTTCTGTCGCAACAAAAGTGGCAAGGACGATTCGTTACTCTGTCCTGTTGGAATGCGGTGTGACAGCGGTGAATGTGTTGCTGGGGCAATGCAGCCACATGGAACGAAAAAGGAAGGAGAGGCGTGCAAACCGGGGAGCTGTGATGGACTTAAGGGACTTGTTTGTCTCCCCCAGATGGGGACGTGTGTCGGGGTTTGTGATCCCAGAAAAGGGGCAACCGGCAATCCATCCTGTCGAACTGGAGAAGAGTGCGTGAATGAAACGCGATTCTCCCAGGTCGCCACCTCTTTTTTACAAGGATTGTGTGTGCCAAAAGCATCTCGAAAGCAAGGGGAGTCGTGTGACTCTGTCAAACAGCGATGCTT
>JALTMC010000766.1 GCA_027005175.1 Myxococcales bacterium | reverse complement strand
GCGCACAGTGTCACCAGGAGCAAAGGGGATGGAGTGGACCTTACCTGCTTGAGAGGCGCAGAGCACATTTTCCATTTTCATCGCTTCCATCACCAACAAAGGCTGGCCCTCTGCAACATACTCTCCCTCTTCAACATGAAGAGTGAGCACGACGCCGGAAATGGAACTGTTGATGTCTACCGATGTTTGCGGTGCTTTGTCTTGGCCCGGTGCTTTGCGTTGGGGTAACAAGGGGACACTTACCGAGACATGCTCGATTGCGTCATGAAGCGAGTCATCCTCTTGGGGGCGCAAGGGAACGCGGTGTTGTGTCCCGTCGATATCGACCAGCAGACCTTCGTCACGGGAGGCCCCAAGCAAACGAATCGTCATCTCATGACCGTCAACTTCGGCTTTCCAAGTGTGGCCCGATGGAACAAGCTCTACCTCATGAAGGTGTCCGCTTGACAACATTACCTCATAGAAACCCATAGCTTCCTCTTCGCTTAATGTTGCTGAATAAACAAGTTAAATGCGGGTATGGCTTGGCTTGGTGGACAACAGAGGTCCTTACCTTTCGCTTAATGCTGCGGAATGAACAAGCTGGGTAAGTAGACCCTTGCGAAAGAGTAAGGCTGCCAGCGCTGCTTGCTGTCGTGGATGCAAAGCCTGTGCAGAGCTTTCCTGTCGCTCAGATTCCCACTGTTGGGATTCTTCACAGTTTGCAGAGCTGATCTCTTGGCGATACGTCCGAAGAACAGGCTTGCTCTCCACCTGACCCTTTTTATGGGAAGAAGGCGTAGGCTGATACAACTCCAAGTGACGTGCCATTGTGGGTTCAAGTACCCTGTTGCGAGGATTGAGTCGATTCGAACAATTCGTTTTTTCAAGCATTTTTTTACTTCCTGTACGGGAACAATACGATCGTGAGCTATTCAATTCTTAGCAATAACTACGCCAAAAGGAAATTTTTTTGCTCAAGCTATTCAAAGAAAGCTTGAGAGGAGTTGCTTGTGGAAAGAAACCGATGTAATCTGAGGTCATTGTTTCCTCCTTCCTGTCTTTTCTCCTTTTTCTGATAGGACAACTCATGCAACCAAGGTCCAGGTATTTCTATTGTTTTTTTCTCCTCACTGTTGTTCTTCTCATCTCCGTCGCTTGTCGTCAGAATACAACCACAGCGGCGTCTCAAAAGATCGCGACAACTTCTTCAACAGTTGCAACCAAGAATTTACATAAACCAGAAACACGTTCCAAAGCGCGAACGATTCTTCCAAAGGTGCGAACCAAAGTACGCACTTTAAAGCAGAGGCGAAAACTCCCCAAGCAAGTGAAACATGTTGTAGCAAACGACCTGAAACATGTTTCAGGTAAGGGTGTTGTTAAGGGCGTTGTTAAGGGGGGGATGAGGGGTGTGGTTAGGCGTCCTGTTTTGGTGCGTTGGTATCGTCCAAGGTATAGGGAGAGGCGATTTCGGGCTCCGCGAGTTAAGCTTAAGAGAGTGCCTTATGTGGTGCGAGTGAAAGCGGTTCCATGGAATTATGGGTCTCGAAGGATTCGGCGAATTGCGTTGACGTTTGATGCGTGCTCATGGTCATGGAGTCGGCGTAGTCGTTACGACAAGAGGATTACAGACATCTTAATTCGGACGAAGACACCAGCGACGCTCTTTGTCGGTGGTAAGTGGGTTTTGGATCATAAGCGAGAGTCGCGTGCGTTATTGAAAGTGCCTTTTTTTGAGTTTGCGAATCATACGTATCTGCATGGGCATTTGACTCGAGTGAGCCGGGCGAGGTTGGAGAGGGAGTTGCGTTGGACGCAAGAGATTATCTACACTCATTTGGGTGTGATACCGGCGCTGTATCGACCGCCATTTTTTGAGTCCAATCGCAGGGTGGTTCGTACGGCAGCAAAGTTGGGGTTGCGTTCGATTTTGGGTGATTTGCCTTCGGGGGATCCCAATCCAAAGTTTACGAAGCGGGTGATGACCCGAGGTGTCTTGCGTGATGCGCGAAATGGTTCGATTGTGGTGATGCATATGAATGGGGGAGGGCATCACACTGCGGAGGCACTCCCTGGTATTATTCGTGGTCTGAAGCGCAAAGGATTCACGTTGGTAAAAGTTTCGACCATTTTGGGTGTGCCTGCCTATCAACAAAGGAAGTAGTGATGCACCAACATATTCGTTCCATTGTCTCGGATGTTGCTCCTCATATGGACGCCAATATCGGCCTCTCGGATCAGGAAATTCGCCAGATCATCGTTGAGTTATGTCATCTTTATTACCACCAAGGTTGGGTGACAGGTACAGGAGGAGGGATCTCGATTCGTCGTGGTGATACCATCTTTATGGCTCCAAGTGGGGTTCAAAAAGAGCGTATTCAGACGGATGATATCTTTGTTATGAATTTGCAAGGAGAGATTCTAAAGCAGCCTGACAAGCCACTTAAAGTCTCAGCATGCAAACCTCTTTTTATGCATGCTTTTCACAAGCGAGATGCCGGCGCGGTGATTCACAGTCATTCGATGAATGCGATGTTGGTCACTTTGCTCTACGACAATGAGTTTCGAATCTCTCATCTGGAAATGCTCAAGGGGCTCTCGGGTGTGGGGGCTTTTGACCTACACAAGGTACCGATTATCGAAAACACAGCTCATGAGTCCGATCTCACCGATGCTTTGGGAAGAGCGATCGATGCTTATCCCGAGGCTCATGCTGTTCTTGTGCGAGGACATGGTGTCTATGTTTGGGGCAAGGATTGGGTTCAGGCCAAGACACAATCCGAGTGCTATGACTATCTCTTTGAGGCGGCACTTCAGATCAAAAAGCTAGGGCTGGACCCTGAAAAAGGTGGATTGCAGCGGTGATAAGGATGTACCTTCTCTATGTCAATC
>JALTMC010000765.1 GCA_027005175.1 Myxococcales bacterium | reverse complement strand
AAACATTTGAAGGACGGCTCCTTTGAAGCCCATCAAGTTCAGGGTACAGATCCCAAACAAGACAAAGCCACAGTGGCTGACGGATGAGTAGGCTGTAAAGAATTTTAAGTCTTTTTGTCGAATGGCACCAAAGGCACCGTAGACTACGTTGATTGTGGCGAGGATAAGGAAGGGCATTGCCCATATTTTGGCACCTTCAGGGAGAAGGTATACAGCGATGCGCAGGATTCCATAGCCACCCAACTTCATGAGGACACCTGCATGAAGCATGGAAACTGCGGTTGGTGCAGAGGAATGGCCATCCGGGCTCCAGGTGTGGAGAGGAAACATCGCCCCAATTACGCCAAAACCCACAAAGACCAATGGGAAGACCCAGCGTTGAAATTCGGGAGAGAAGTTGTGTTTGGCCAGCTTCATCAGGTCGAAGGTTTGCAGCCCTGAGACGTGGTAGAGTGCCAGGATTCCCACGAGCAGAAATGCGCTTCCCACCATCAACATCAAGGTGAGCTTCATCGCAGAGTATTCTTTGGGGCCGGTTCCCCAGATACCGATGAGCAGGTACATAGGCAAAACAGCGACTTCGTAGAAGACAAAGAATAGGAAGAGGTCAAAACTAACAAAGACACCAAAGACGCCTGTGACCAGAACCAGGAGCATTGCAAAGAATTCCTTGGTTCGATTTTCAACATTCCAGCTTGCCAGTACGCCTGTAAAGATAATGATGGAGGTGAGGATGACCATCGCCAAAGAGATACCATCCAAGCCCACAAGGTACGTAATGCCCAGCGATTTAAACCAAGTCACCTTTTCCACGAGGTAAAGTTTTGTGAATTTGGCACTTTTCATCGCTGTGACATCAAGAGATGCAAGCAGCCAGTACTGATAGGTGACCACAGAGGTCAAAATTAAGTGAACTCCAGTTCCCCCGAGAGCGATCCAACGGATACTTTTCCATTTCTCTTGGGGGACCATCACCACCGCTATTGCGGTGAGGAAGGGAAGTAGAACGAGCCAACTAACGATACCCATAATAAAGGGTTCTCCTTTCCGTCACAGCAAGGCAGACCAGAGGAACAACAGCGTGAAGAGACTCCCTGCAACAAACCATAACGCATACGTTTGAACTTGACCTGTTTGGAGGAAGCGAAGCAGGGCACCAGAGGTGTGAGTCATCCAACCCACAAGGTTGACGCCACCATCCACGATGTTTCGATCAAACCATGCAATAGGACGGGAGATGTAATGAAAGATAATCTTATGTGTGATGAAGAGATAGACTTCATCGATATAGAACTTTTCCTTGACGACTTGGTAGAGCAGCCCCATGCGTTGGGTCATCCGGTCTGCCCGAGAGGAGTCTCCCACATAGAAGAACCAGGCCATACCTATCCCGAGCACCGCCACACCCGTTGCAGGACCAGCGATCATCATGTTGATGCCGTGGTGCTCTAGTGCTTTGCCGATGTGAATGAATTTGGCCATGGGCACAAAGCCAGCAACCATGCTCAATCCGGCCAGAACGACAAGTGGGATCCACATCACCGCAGGAGCCTCATGGGCGTGTTCTGCTTCTTCTGTTTTGGCTTCTCCCCAGAAACTGAGGAAGTAAATGCGGAACATATAGAAAGCAGTGAGTCCTGCCACAAAGAGTGTGACAGCAAAGATCACATAGTAGTGACCTCCAAGAGTCGAAGCCAAGATCTCATCTTTGGAGAAGAATCCGGCCAGAGGCCAGATCCCTGAAATCGCGAGAGTTGCGATTAAAAATGTGATATGTGTGACGGGCATCTTCTTGCGTAGGCCGCCCATCTCCCACACATTGTTGGTATGTACAGCATGTATCATGGCTCCTGCACCCAAGAATAACAGTGCCTTAAAGAAGGCGTGGGTGAAGAGGTGGAACATCGCGGCAGTATAGCCCAAGGGGTGGGCCATCGACGCGACCCCCAAAGCCAGCATCATATAGCCAAGTTGGCTCAAGGTGGAGAAGGCTAGAACTCGCTTGATGTCATTCTGTGTTACCGCAATCACCGCAGCAAACAGGCAGGTGAAGGCACCGACATAAGCCACAACAAGAAGGGCTGTACCTGAAAGCGCGAACACCGGAAACAGCCGAGCTACGAGGTAAACCCCGGCTACAACCATGGTTGCAGCGTGGATGAGTGCCGAGACAGGCGTGGGGCCTTCCATCGCATCAGGTAGCCAGATATGCAGTGGAAACATCGCGCTTTTTCCTGCAGCACCCACATAAACCAGGATCGCAGCGAGAGTGAGTATACCCAGTCCAAAGAGTTGGGTGTTTTGTGCTGCGAAGGCTTTGAGCACGGTGGGGTGGGTTAAGAAGGCGAAGTCAAACACCTGGGGAACACCACCACCAAATTGCTGAAACACCGGTCCGATGGCTGGAAGGACTTGTTGGTACAAGCCATACCCAACAACGGTCAGGATAATCATACCGATCAGAAAGCCCAGGTCAGCAAATCGAGTGACAATGAATGCTTTCTTTGAGGCAGCAACAGCAGAAGGCTTGTTGTAATAAAATCCAATCAGCAAAAAGGAGCTGGCACCCACGAGTTCCCAACACACGTACATTTGTACAAGGTTGGGTGCAACGACGAGGCCGAGCATACTGAAGGTGAACAGGTTGAGGTAGGTAAAGAATCGACCGTATCCCTGGTCATCACTCATATATCCGATGGAGTAGAGATGAACCAGAAAGCTCACTGTGGTCACAACAAGTAACAACAAGATCGAGATGGGGTCAACCAATACACCCACTTTGACAGTCAAGACATCCTGGTAGCGCAGCCACTCTGTGGCGAAGGGCACCAGTGATGGGTGTTTTTCGCTTCCAGGAGGAAACAAAGAGAAGTACTCGTAGGCCAATGTATAGGCCAGAACCATGGAAGCAAAGACCGCGAGAGTGGCAACGACTCCCGACCATCGCTTGGAAACCGGTCGAAGGAATAGGCCCACAAGAAGAAAGGAAATAAATGGAATCGCCGGGATCAGCCAGGCATACCGGAGGGCGAATCCAGGGTTAGCAACAGCACCCATTTGCTCAGTCCCTCATCGTATTCATCTGGTTTATATCAATAGACTTCTGCTTCTTGAACAAGGCTACAATAATACCGATCGCGACCGTTGTTTCGGCGGCAGTGACAGACACAATAAATACCATCATGACCGCAGCATCCATCTTGTGTGGCATGATGAATTTATTGAGCAGTACAAAGTTGAGTGCGGCGCTGTTGAGCATGATCTCAGCAGAGAGCAGCACTCCGATGGCATTGCGTCGGGTGAGGAGCCCGTAGAGTCCGATGGCAAAGAGCGCATTGGTTAAAAGCAACCAGTGCATGACACCGGGGGAGTGGTTGGCTACATATTCAAGCATCAGGTGTCACCCTCTTTCTGCAACAGTTGTTCATCTCGTAACTGTTTTTTCGGCGCGACTGCTGTGGCCTCGTCTGCTTCATCCCCCCCTGTGGTGAAGGGCTGGGCAGGAGGTGGGATCTTTCTACCGATAACGATCCCGCCGATGACGGCTGCCAACAAAAGCAAGGAGACTATCTCGAAGGGAAGTACAAATCCTTGCGAGCCATAGTCGAGCAGTTTCCGCCCTAACGCATCTGCGTCATTGACAGGCGGGACGCCACCTTTGGCCAGTGGAAACTTGGAAAACAAAAGGGAGGCGGAGGTCACACAGAAAAAGATGGCACTGATTGTCGTTCCTAACACCTTTCGGTGTAGAGGAGGTTTGTCTTCTTGCAAGTCGGCACTGGAGGTCAGCATGATGGCAAAAACAATGAAGATGGCGATACCACCCACATAGACTAGGACTTGCACACCAGCTAAAAACTCATAGCCTAACATGATATAGAATCCAGCGCTTGCAACAAGAACGGCCATCAAGGCGATAGCCGCGTGCAACAACTTCTTGGAGTGGACCACCTGTAGTGCGAAAAGTACCGACACCACCGACAATATATAAAATATGGTGGTGTATACGGCCTTGGTGATCATGATGACTCCTCTTCCATTTCAGGTGCTTCAGCCTCCGCTTCTTTGTTGGCTTCTGCTTTCTGTTCCAACTCCCATTTACTTAAGATCGTATCCGCAGCATCCGGGTAGTCTTTGCCCAACGGCTTCATCCTTGGCAGGTACTCTCCGCCGAGTGGAGTGGGGCCACCAAAGGGATCGCGCGGCTCCATCATTTGTGCCTGCTCTTCCTCCGTAAACTTATTCATCAGTTTGGCATGAGGTCCTGCGTATTCATTCAGCGTTACGATCAACAATCGTCGATCGTATACTGCATTCTCAAACTCAGGTGTCATCTCCAATGCGTCGAAAGGACAGGTCACAACACACAAGTTGCAAAAGGTGCAGGTATCCATTCGCCAGATGAATCGGTCAAGTTCCTTTTTCTTTGAGATCTCACCCTTTTGGGTTTGGATGTCGATCGATGCATTGGGACAAATCCGCTCGCAGATCCCACACACCGTACACAGATGATGACCATCTTCGTTGTGAGGCATGATCATCTTCGCGCGGTAGCGATCTGGAAACTCTAGAGTTTCTCTGTTTTCGGGGTACTCGCGAGTGACAATTTCAGAGGGAGAACTCAGGTAGCTTTGTGTTAGCTTCATCCCATCAGCGAGCTTTGCTAGTGAGCTGCTGATGTTATGTACCTGTCCTTTGCGTTGAGGTCGAGGGACCTTCGAGACTTTGACAGAGCCTCCCGCAATAGAAACCTCTTCATGCTTGACATCTTTGGCGTCGAATATCGCCATATCAATCTCCAGACTTGAAGCGTTTACAGTTTAGAAGGGAAAGAAGTATAATTTAAGAAGCACCAGCACACTGCCTACGAGCAGGTTGGCGAATCCCAACGGCAGCATGATCTTCCATTCAAGGTGCATCAGTTGGTCGATACGCAAGCGCGGAAACGTCCAACGGATCCAGATGATAAAGTACATGACACCAATCGTCTTCACTGCGAACCACACGATGGGGGGGAAGAAGCCCATCACTGCGTTGAAGCTTGTGAAGTTTCCGATATAGAAAGGCATCCAACCACCGAGGAAGAGTGTGACGGCGAGAGCCGAAGCGACGAACATATTGAGAAATTCGGCCAAAAAGAAAAAGGAGAAGCGCAAGCCAGAGTATTCTGTGCTAAAACCACCCGTGAGTTCACTCTCACCTTCTGGCATATCGAAAGGCGTGCGATTGAGTTCGGCGACAGAGGCGATAAGAAACAAGAAGAAAGAGAGGAATCCAACGACAGGGGCACGCCAGATCCACCAGCCTTCTTGTTGGCTCTTAATGATCTCTGTTAGCGAAAGGGAGCCGCTGAACAGAACAACCGTAATGAGTGCGAGTGCGATGGATAGGTCGTAGGAGATGATCTGTGCACCGGAGCGCATACCTCCAAGGAGAGACCATTTGTTGTTGGAGGCCCAGCCTCCGAGCAGGACACCAAACACACCAAAGGTCGAAACAGCCGCAACAAACACAACCCCGATGTTCAGGTCGATGACCTGGATGGTGGGGCTAAAAGGTATGATTATCATCATCAAGACGGTCGCCAAGAGTGCGAAGAAAGGGGCGATGAGATGAAGAGCTTTGTCCGCTTGGTTCGGTGTGATGTCTTCTTTGGTCAGAAGCTTAATGGTGTCTGCTATGGTCTGTAGCATACCAAAAGGGCCTACTCGTGTGGGGCCAAGTCGGCACTGAAAACGACCAGCCAGCTTGCGCTCCACATAGATCAGCACCATGCCTAAAACAGACAAGAACGTGGCAATTCCTGCCAAGGCCACAACCATATAGAAGATGGCTAGCCATGGGTTGGTGTTGATGACCTTGGCTGCTCGTTGTGCTGCTGTAAGAACTTCCGGAGTGGTCTGGGTTGAACCAGCAGCAAACCACGTGAGAGTGAGAGAGTTCACTGTACTATCTCCCTACCGATCGAGTTCAGGAATCACCAGATCCAACGTTGATTGGATGCTGATGAGGTCGGCAACACGCCAGTCTTTTGCGAGCAATGTCGCCAACCACAGGTTATTGTAATTCGGACTGCGAAGATGGATGCGGTAGGGCTCTGTTTTCTTCCCTTCCCACACCATAAACACCCCCATGATCCCACGAGCTGTTTCGATCTGATCGTAGTAGGTGCCAGGTGGAATCTTGATTCGACCGCTGATCTTCATCGCCTGAATCTTTCCCTCAGGGATATTATCAATCAGCTGCTCAATAATCTTGATCGATTCGCGCATCTCTTCCAGGCGAACATAGTACCGGTCCCAGCAATCTCCGATAGAGCCTACTGGTACATTGAAATCGACCTTGTCATACACACCGTATGGGTCTGTCGCACGCAGATCGAGAGGGACACCACTTCCTCGAAGGACAGGGCCTGTGGCCCCCATCGACTTGGCTTGTTCAGCGGACAGTATTCCGATGTTGCGGAGCCGCTCCTGCAAGATGATATTGCCCGACAAAAGCTCATCGTACTCGTCGATCTTTTGCCTCATATACGGTAGTAAGTCCTTGGTTCTCTTCACAAAGTTGGGGTGTATGTCGGCGAGGACTCCACCGGGGACGATGTAGTTCATGGTCAGGCGGCAACCGATGGTCTCCTCAAAGATCTCACTGATTACCTCTCTTTCGCGAAGGCCGTAGAGAAAGGCGGTGAAGGCACCCAAGTCAATCCCCAAGACTCCCCACCACAACGCGTGGCTTTGCAGGCGCATTAATTCGGCCATAATGGTTCGGATATAGTTGACTCGGTCCGAGACTTCTATGCCTGCCGCTTTCTCGATCGCTTTCGAGATGCCCCAGTTGCCCATCAACGACGACAGGTAGTCTGTTCGGTCGGTGAGGTGGGTGAACATCATGGGTGTCATATGCTCACCCATCTTCTCAACACCACGGTGGATATAGCCAGGAACAGGGATGACTTCCTTGACGGTTTCTCCATCCATCTTCAACAACAAACGCAAAGAGCCGTGAGCGATAGGGTGCTGAGGACCCATATTGATCATATACTCTTGTGTTTGCAACGTACTTTGAGCACCCTCAGGGATTCTCATCTTATCATCAAGAGTTCGAATTTGTACTGTCATTTGGGACGCTCCAGCATGTCTGCATCGACATAGTCTTTGCGAAGAGGATGACCCTCCCAATTATCTTCCAAAAACACACGCCGAAGATCGGGGTGGTTGTCGTACAAGATGCCCATCAAGTCAAACGCCTCACGTTCTTGCCACTCTGCGATCAACCACAGGGACTGGACGGTGGGAACCACCGGATTGTCCCGAGGCACTCGGGTCGAAACCTGAAGCTGTGTACCGCGCGTTGTGGAATACAACAAGTACACGACCTCGAACTCTGCATCCTCGATCCAATCCACTGCGGTGTGAGTCATCAGCATGTCATAAGCAAATCGCTTGTCATCTCTGAGGGCTTTCAGAAAGGCATAGAGCCGATCGACCGGAACGACCACGGCAGGAATGTTTGCGTTCTCCCGTTCTGTTGCTTCGGAATCCAGGGAAAGAACCTCTTCTATTCCTTGTTGTTGTGCCATTCCTCTACCCTTTTTGCCCAGATCTTATTGTCTGCTTCCTTTTGAACATCAACGACATTCTCTTCCACAAGTAGCCTCTGCATCTCAGCGTCAATGTCGTCCATGGTAAATCCTTCGGGAAGACACGACAATACAGGCTTGCGTCGAACACCCGGCTCTCGGATGCTCTCGCCTTCTTTGATCATCTTTTGTAGGGTCAGCAATCCGTAGAAAAAGGCTTCGGGGCGTGGAGGACAGCCGGGAACATACACATCGACGGGGACAATCTCGTCGGCTCCTCGCACGATGTGATAGGAGTGGTAGATGTAAGGACCCCCTGCTACAGCACAGCCACCTGTGGCCATCACATACCGAGGCTCTGCCATCTGCTCATACAGAGTCCTCATTCGAGGGGCCATCTTCTTGGTGATCAAACCTGCGATAACCAGTAAGTCAGCCTGCCGGGGGGTGGCACGAGCAACCTCAGCACCAAAGCGTGCCAAGTCCTGGTGAGCTGCGCCTGTGTCCATCAACATCTCAATCGCGCAGCATTTGGTACCGAAACTGAGTGGCCACAAACTGTTGGCTCTCGACCAGTTTATGACGGTATCGATGGTAGAGACGATCATCTGCCCGCCAGGCATGTTCTCCACATACATCGGAAGTTTGTCTGTGACTATACCCATTCCAGAGCTCCTTTGCGCCATGCATACATGAGACCAATGAGTAGGATCAGGATGAAAATTCCCGCTTCCACAAATCCTGCCAGTCCAACCTTGCGAAAGGATACAGCCCAGGGATACAAAAAGGCTGCCTCCACATCAAACACAAGAAATAAAAGTCCAAATAGGTAATAACCCACATTAAATTGGACCCAGGCGTTTCCTACGGGGATCTCCCCACATTCATAGATCTTGTTTTTGACGCGCCCAGGGTTGTGAGGAGCCAGGAGTCGAGAGGCTCCTAAGCCCGCAGCAACAAAGAAGGCAGCCAGCCCAACAAAGAGCAACACAAAAAAGTAATTCATCACGTTCCCCAACGATTTTGATTGGAGCCTCAGATTCACTCCAGACTTCGGTCTGCAATGAATATTCTGCTTTGCATGGGGTGCCCCCCTCAAACCACAATGAGTTTGACAAAGAACACCGCATCCTTTTTGCAACAAAGTGCATCGAAAGAAAAGAAAACTTTTACTCTCTTCTACAGTGGTGTCTTGTTTTGTCCTGTAATATCAGGTGGTTGCTTGTTGCGGGGTGAGCTGTTTTTTTTTCGTCCCAGAGGACTGTGGTTTTCATTGCACAACAATCGGTCTCGCCTCAAACCTCTCCTCATGCGTTGAGACCTTCCAAGGGGACTACTTGCCAAATGACGAAGATACATTTTACCCTACGACTGTGACCCACGATATGTGCAAGGAGCACCTGAGAATTCATCTCAGGTGCTCCTTGCACATATCGTGGGTGTGATGTCTGGAAATGTTTGTTCTGCCATCTGAGAAACGAGTTTTTTGTCTAGGCTTTCGACCTGCACAGAAAGGTCCACACAGATGGGAACTCGGATAGCAGGTCCAATCGGAGTGCTTTGGAGGAGAGAGTATGAGTGAGAGCAGGCCTGAGAGGATCTGGGCTCTTGATCTGGCTCGCGGATTTTGTTTGTTTTTGATGGTTATGCTCCATATCATCGACGACCTCGGGAGTGATGCCACTCAAGAGTCAGGATTTGCCAAGGTTATCTACCTGTTGGCCACCTTTTTTAGCGCACGGATCTTTATTTTTGTGCTGGGTATTGGCGTGATGTTTTCCAAGCGGATGAGCCTGATTTATGCCGTGCAAAGAGGGCTCCTTTTGTTCTTTTTAGGCTTTGCTCTCAATGTGATGAGAGGCACTCTCCCCACCTATCTGGCTCTCCAGTTTGGTGCCATCAAGCTTACTGAAATCGGCCGTGAGACACCCTTGTACTTGTTCCAAGAACACGATGTCTTACAATTCGCAGGACTTGCTTTTATCCTACTTGCGCTTGTCCATAAATTTATCAAATCTCCCCTGGTTTGGATGATCCTTGGTGTTGTTATCTTGTGGGTCTCTCCCTCTTTGTGGGGAACTCCACCTCCATGGTCGGCTGGAGCTTTCCTCTTTGAAATGTTGTGGGGAAAAGAACACTACACTAGTAGCTTTCCCATCTTTCCCTGGTTTTCTTATGCTTTGTTTGGAATGGTTTTGGGGTACTACCTCAAGAGAAGTTCAAATTATGCTAGAGTCTTTTACTCTGGAGTGATTCCCGGTATCATTCTTATGATGATCGGACCGTGGGTGCTGAATGATCCTGGGTTTAAGCTCATGATTGTTGATAAATACTCTTCAGAATTCACCCCAACCGGTATCAGCCTCCTGTTAATTGGGAGTGCTTTTGTTTGGATGGCTACTTGTCATTTCCTTGTGCAACACATCAAGAAGAATTTTATCTTTGATAAGTTGTACTTTTGGAGCAAACACATCACATTGTTTTATGTGATTCATTGGATTCTTATCGGTTGGCTTTCTATTGAAATCGAAGACATGAGTCTCATGTCTGTGCTCAGTATTATTGTTGTTGTCTTTTTGGCCATTGATCGAATCTTGGTATATTGGGACCTCGGCCATCGTCGCAACCCCCCTCCTGAAGGTAGATGGAAGGTAGATGGAAGGTAGATGGAAGGTAGATGGAAGGTAGATGGAAGGTAGATGGAAGGTAGATGGATTGACGGGAGAGTAAGAGACTGAAAAGGTATGCTTTGTTTCGAAATGTCGTGGACTCAACGCTGTCGGTGGTATTTCATGCTGTCATAGCTTTCTCTCGCCATTTACTCAACGGTGTCGTATGAATAAGTTTATTCTGGTCCTTGTTTCTGTTGCTTTGTTGGGTTCTCTCTCGATTGGTTGTGTGTCGAAGACGCAGAACCTGATGAAAAGGAAAAGTTTCAAGTCAAGTCTCAACCGGATTCGACTGCATTTTGTGGATATCGGTGTTGGTTCCTGTCAGCTGGTGGAGTGTCCTGGGAAGGATGCTCCTGTGATGCTGGTGGACTGCGGTAGTACGAAAGAGCCAACCGGATTAACGCAGGATGAGGCTATTGAGGATGTTAAACGATATGTTGGGCGTGTGATAGGGCAACGAAAAGTCATCGTTGTGATCTCTCATCCCGACAAAGATCACTATCATCATATACCTAGCGTTCTAAAAAACAAGCGTATTCAGTCTATATGGTTGGGACTGGAGGAAAGAGATTACCCTCAGCTGTATAGGTTCTTTGACGATTTGGATCGCTCTGTTACGATCTATGACCAGCGAGATCTGGGGCGTGACTTTCACAAAGAGAACCCTGTGACAAAGAAACCGCTGATGTGTGGAAAGGCTCGTTGGTATATCCTTGCGGTGAATGAAGGAACAAGCCGACGA